>DATLAJ010000119.1 GCA_035527515.1 bacterium | reverse complement strand
CGGTTGCCATCCACCCGTCCCATAAGAAGGCTGCGTTTCTTAGGGACAAGACGATCGTTCTGCCGGTCATAGGCCGCGAGCTGCCGGTGATAATGGACGAGCAGGTTGACCCAGAGTTCGGGACAGGAATCGTCAAGATCACCCCTGCGCACGACGGTAACGACTTCGAGATGGGCAATCGGCACGGCCTGCCGCGCATCACCGTGATGAACAAGGACGGCACGATGAACCAGAACACGGGAGAGTATGCGGGGCTGGACAGGTTCGAGTGCCGTCGGCAGTTGGTCAAGTATCTGAAGAAGAACGGCCTGCTCGAGAAGATAGAGCCGCACAAGCACATGGTAGGGCACTGCCAGCGGTGTGATACGATCGTGGAGCCATATCTGTCGCAGCAGTGGTTCTTGAAGATGAAGCCACTTGCCGAGCCGGCCATAAAGGCCGTCCGAGACGGCGACGTTCAGTTCATTGCCCCGTCGTGGGCGAATCTTTATTACGACTGGATGGAGAACATCCGAGACTGGTGCATCTCTCGGCAGCTGTGGTGGGGACACAGGATACCGGCGTTCTACTGCCAATCGTGCAACGAGACGATGGTTGCGGAGACCAAGCCGCCAAGCTGCGCCAAGTGCGGCTCCAAAGACGTAGTTCAGGAAGAGGACGTGCTCGACACATGGTTCAGTTCCGCACTCTGGCCGTTTTCGACGCTCGGCTGGCCGGACGACACCCGCGACCTTAGTCGCTACTACCCGACGTCGTGCCTCATCACGGCGTTCGACATCATTTTCTTCTGGGTCGCTCGGATGATCATGATGGGCCTATACAACATGCATGACGTCCCGTTCAACGTCGTCTATTTCAACGGGCTGATCTGTGACGAGAAGGGACAGAAAATGTCCAAGTCAAAGGACAACGTCGTCGATGCGAGAAAACTCATCTCGGACTTCGGAACCGATGCGGTTCGGTTCGCTCTGGCGATACAATCCGTGCCAGGCCGGCAGTTCTTGCCTATCTCGGAGGGCAGAGTGGCTGGCTACCGCAATTTCGTCAACAAGGTCTGGAACGCCTCGCGGTTCATCCTGATGAATCTTTCCGGAGACGATGAGGAAGTAGGCTCGCGCCTCGTCGGAGATGGTGCTGGTCTAACGAGCCTTTCTGACCTCAGCTCGCTAGGTGAGGATAGGCCGCTTTCGCTCGCCGAGAGATGGATAATCAGCAGGCTCACACGCGTCGTTATGGATGTGGCCGAGAACCTCGACCAATACAAGTTCTACGAGGCCAGTGACGTTCTCTACCAGTTTATATGGCACGAGTACTGCGACTGGTTCATCGAGCTCGCCAAGCTCGACCTATATCAGAAGGAAGACCCGGCCAGAAAGGCCCGGTCGCAAAAGCTCCTTTGTGGAACTCTTGACGTCCTGCTGCGGATACTGCACCCGATCATGCCGTTCATAACCGAGGAAGTATGGCAGCATCTCCCGAAGGGCGAGAACTCGCCTGTGAGCATCGCCGTTGCCCAATGGCCTAGGGCAGACCTTCTAACAGCGGATGACCAGGCAGAGCGCTCCATGGCTCTTCTGATGGAGATAATAACAAAGGCCAGGACGATAAAAAGCGAGATGAACGTCTCGCCCTCGGTCTCGGTCCCGCTTGTAGTCTATTCCAGAGACGAGGGTCTCAGGATGCTGCTGGCTGCGCACAGAGATTACGTGGTCTTTTTGGCAAAAACCAACAGGTTCACGGTTACCGGCGAGGAACCTGATCGGAGGCACTGCGCCACGGCTGTGGCCACAAATTGCGAGATATTCGTTCCTCTGGAAGGGATCATTGATTTCGAGAAAGAGCGGGTCCGGCTGCGTCGCGGCCTGGCAAAGGTCGAGAAGAACATCAAGGCCGATGAGTTCAAGGTTCGCAACCGTGAGTTTATGGCCAAGGCGCCTGCGGACGTGATAGAACTGGTCAAGAGTCGCCACAAGGAATCGATGGAGCAAAAATCGAAGCTTGAGCGGGCGTTAGAGTTCGTATCTGACTGATGGATTTCGATTCCAAGCTGGCATGGTGCCAGGCGCTTGTCAACGAGGCGCTCAACCGAGGCAGCCCCCCACGCGGCATGACGAAGCCGGCAACGGTGGAAACGGGAGAGGTCCCGCCGAAGCCTCACACCGCTGCTTATACCGCTGAGGCGTTCCAGCGAGCTGCCCCCACCGACCGACTCAAGCTCGCTATCCAATACGCGCTCATCGGAGGTAAGCGGCTTCGGCCGTGCATCGTGTTCTGCGTCGCAGAGATGCTGGGCCGAAAGGCACGCGAGTTTCTCGACACTGCGTGCGCTGTTGAGTGCATTCATACGAGCTCGCTGATCCTTGACGATCTGCCTTGCATGGACGATTCCAGCACGAGGCGAAAAAAGCTGTCGCTTCACCGCAAGTTCGACGAGCCAACCGCTATTTTGGCTGCTGTGTCGCTTCTTTCGCACGGCTTCGCATATCTATCGGCGAATGTGGCCTCACTCGGGTCTGCCGCCGGCGTGGCAGACCGTGTTTTCACACTCCTCGCCGAGACGGTCGGGCCGACCGGGATGGCCGCAGGACAGGTTACTGAGCTCTCGGCAGACCGTGCCTGGGACTTAAATACGCTGGAATATGTAAACGAGCACAAAACAGGCCAGCTTTTCGCAGCGTCGGCCCAGCTCCCAGCCATTCTCGCTGGCGCCAGCGAACAGGACGTCAACGCTCTTAGCGGCTACGCACACAACCTGGGCCTGGCCTACCAGATCAGTGACGATATCTTGGATGGCCCTGCACGGGTGTATAGCGACCTGGGCGGCGCCGAGCTCGAGAGCGCCGGCATGCCTAGCTCGTTCCTGTCCGATCCTTCACATCTATCCCCAAGGCAGACCATAGCAACGCTGCTGGGTGCGGACGAGGCGGCCAGAATCGCGAGTAAGCACATCACAAAAGGGGTCTCGTTCCTAGACCGATACAAGGCCAGCGCAGAACCTCTGCGTCAGCTCGCAGGCTACGTCATCTCAAGAATTGGCTAGTCGTCCGGGCGCACCCGCGCGTCCAGAACCATTCCCGCCGATGACAGGAGGCCAACCTACGTAACCCACCACTTACAACGGGCCAACCCAATTAGCCCCTACCGCGAGCCTATAACGGGTCCTCGATGCGCCGCTGCCCGGGGCCGGTGTAGCGGGCCTGGTCCGGGACAATGTGGCGCATGGGCTTTTGTGTGGTGATCTCCTCATAGATATGGGCCACAAGGCCGGGGAGTCTCGAGGTGATGAAGAAGGCGTTTGCGAGCGCGGGATTGACGCCCATCTCACAAAGAACGGCAGCTATGGCACCATCCACGTTGATCGCAAGGCGCTTCCCGGACGCCTCGTGCAACGCCCGCTCGATAGCAACCACCATGTCGAGGTGTTGCCCCGACACGCCCTCTTGTTTAGCGATCTCGAACAGCCGTCTCGTCCGGGGATCATCTGTGTGGTATCGGTGCCCGAACCCGGGAAGGCGCCTTCCCGCGTCCCTGTATTCCCTGACAATGTCGCCCGCCGTCTCCTCGAGGCTAGCCCCCGCCGCCCGCATTCGCGAGACCGCGTCGATCAGCAGGTTCATACAGCCCTCGATCGCACCCCCATGGAACCTCGAGATAGCAAGCACCCCCGCCGCGATAGCAGCGTTGAGAGGGTTGCCGGTCGAGGCGACCGTCATGGCGGCGCTCGCCGAGGGGGGGGTAACACCATGATCAACAGACGAGACGAGGATCGCATCCAAGACCCTGGCGTAAGAGGGCTTGGGGAGCTCTCCCATAATCGTAAGGAAGAATGCCTCGGGATATGAGACCCTACCCATAAGGTTATCTATCGGATACCCTCTCAGCAGTATCCGGTTGGGTGCGATATCGGTTATCTTGGTGTCCCAAGTCTTGTCGCTCAATCCTGTCTCCTTTCGTCTTGAAAAGGGCGCTTCTGCCCCAGATTCAGCTGCTACTCCCCAGGACTTCCCGCGTGAAGTGGGGTATGTCGCTGAAGTTCTCGACGACGAGGCAGCCAGCATTTCGCAGCGCCCTAACCTTGCCTTCGTACGTGCCCCGTCCGGCCTCAATTATGGCGCCCGCGTGGGAGAAGCGCATCCCGTGTCGCGCCGCAGCGCCGCCAATGAACGCAATGAGAGGTTTCGTGAACTCCCCAGACGACACGAGCGAGGCGACCTGCTCCTCTTGCGTGGAGCCGATCTCTCCGAACATGACCAGGGCTCGCGTCTCGTCGTCCTGCTCGAACAGTTCGAGCGACTCGGCCAGGTTGATGCCAACGATGGGGTCCCCACCCACGTGCATCACAGTTGTCTGCCCGATCCCGATCTTGTTCAGGTAATACGCGATTGAAGTAGTAATCCCACCGCTTCTCGAAACGACCCCCACGGGTCCACGTTTGAAGTTCTCCCGCACAAACTCTGACCGGCCGCCGATCATCCCAACTAACGCACGCCCGGGGCTCATGACGCCGAGGGTGTTCGGGCCCACGAACCTTGTGCCCCGCTCGGCAGCCAGCTCGGAGATGAACAAGGTGTCGTGGATGGGGACCCGGTCGGGCACAAGGACACAAAGAGGGATGCCAGCATATATCGCCTCAAGCGCTGCGGCCTTGACAAAGGGTCCCGGGACGAAAATCACGCTTATATCGAACTGGCCTTGCTGTTCAACCGCCTCGGCGACGGTGTCATAGACGGCAACACCATAGACGGTCTCACCGGCCTTGCTGGGCGAGGTCCCGGCGAGCACTTGAGTGCCATATTCGAGCATTAGCTTCGTGCGGGCCATGGCCTCGCGGCCAGTTATCCCCTGCACCAGAACTCGTTTCGTCTCGTCAATTAGTATCGACATCTACCCTGTCTGCCAACCTCGAGTGTTATTGGTCCAATCCCTCTATCGGCAGCTCGATCTTGAGCCCTTCGGCACCCCGCAAGTGGCATTCAAGCTCGCACGCCAAACACTCAACGCATCGCCCCGTGGCCGCCTCCTCATCCGGAATGCCGAGCCTCGGGACCCCGTCCGACACCTCGAGAATGCCAGGAGTGCACGCCTTAATACACGGCTTCTCACTGCATCTGAGACACCGCGCGGCGTCAAAACGCACCCAGCCAGTCATCGTCTTGAACGAATAGGCAAACTCGCTCGGGTAGTCGAAATGCCTCACCTGTTTGGCCCTCGCCGGAAGCATCAGCAAAACAGAGAGCCTGTCCGCACAGAACTCCGGCGTGTCGTCCCGACCGTAAGCCTCAAGCGGAGCGGGCCAGTAGTCCGAAAACTGCTTCAGAAGGGCAATAGCAAGCTCCTCAGCGTTGCCGCCAAGACGTATCACGGCCGGCACGGAAAGCCCCTCCTCCGCGAACGCCTTGATGAGCCCCCGCGCGGAGTTGAACTGCTCCTGACTTGCCACGCCCGACCCCGACGCGAAGTAGCCGTCGATGTTCTTTTGCGCGAGAATTATCCGCGCCGCGCGATAGACCTTGGAGGCCGGCGGATTGCCGCTTGTGTCGCAGAAATTCGCCAGCTTGAAGCCTTTTTTCAGCACCGCATCCATCGACATCATCGAGCCACCGCCACCAGCGCCATGAAAGCCGATGACCCCCTCGCCCTTATTAAACTTGTGAAGCATCTGGAAGAAGTAGAAGGTCCCACGATAGTCGTTCGCCTCGATGCGGTATGCGGTCCGCTCAAGGTTGGTGGCCGGCCGGTCGAACTCCCGGGCGATCTCTATTCCAAGCTCAGGGTGTCGAAAGACCGCGTAATCATCGATCGTTATCCTGCAATCTGCGGCCACCACATCACCGCCATCAGTTACCACGAGCGGGTTGATCTCAGCGCTGCTGGCCTCATAGCGACTGGCCGTGGCCCAGAGCAGCCTAATGGCCGGCACTATTCTCTTCTGCTCCTCGCCCCGTATGCCCACACGCCGCACCAGGTCCCGCGCCTCGAAGTCGTAAATGCCCCTTCGCGGGTCGATGTCAATATGAGCGACGGCCTGTGGCCACTTGGAGGCGATCTCCTCGATGCCAGTCCCGCCACGAGTGCTGAATATCACTACCGGCCGCTTCCTGCGATCGTCGATCGTTATGCCTACGAAGAGCTCGCGAGCTATCGAAAGCCTCTCCTCCACGAGCAGCTTCTCGACCGTCTGACCTTTAACCTGATGCCCCAGCATTCTCGCCGCCTTGCGCTCGACCTCGTCCAGCGTCTCGGCGAAATCTATCCCCCCGGCCGAGGCCCGACCGGTCACCCAAACCTGCGATTTGAGCACGACTGGCAAACCAATGCGCTTGGCCGTCTCAACCGCGCCCTCCGGCGTCTCAACAACCTCTCCATTCGGCACAGAGATGCCGGCGTCTGAGATGAGCGCCTTGCCTTGAAACTCAAACAGTCTGGCCAAGAATCCTAACCTCTTGCTAGCGAGACAACCGAATTGAGCGGAGAATATAACAGCTGGATGTGGGCTTCAATCGTTTTCGGATTTCTTGCCGGCGCGGGCAATGGCCCGAGGTTCAGAGAACCACGGTAACGAATCGCTTGCAGAGGCGGTCAACACAATGTAACGTCTGGTCGCCTGATGGCACGGCTAGCACAGAATAGTGGTGATTTTTGCTCATAGTTGGAGGTTTGGCACACAGTATGTCTGATAAGTCATATATGCTCAAGAAGCTGATGGAGCTTGCGGACCTGAGCAAGCACATCAACATGTCAATGGACTTGAGGCACATCGTTGATTATGCGGTTGGGCACCTGCCCAAGATCATGGGGCTCTCAATCACGTCGATATTCCTGCTTGATAACGAGCGCAACGCCCTCTACATGGCCGCGTCCAACGACAACTCGATCGACAGGGAGAAGATGGGGCGGATCAAGTTCCAGCTGGGCGAAGGCCTGATCGGCAAGGTGGGTGCATCACTTGAACCTGTGATAGTGGACGACGTTGAGAAGCACGAGGCGTTTCGTGGTCACTCGGACCCAAAATATGGCGATAAATCGTGCCGCATACTGCCCATGATCTCGGCCGGGAAGCTCGTGGGCGTCATCACGATGACATCCCTTCTCAACAACCCCGAAGAGGCTTACCACGACACAGCTCTGTTGTCGTTATTTGCCGACCACACAGCTATTGCTGTCAGAAACGCTCAGCTGCTAGCGATGGCCAGAGATGAGGCGGACCGCGATGGGCTGACCAAGCTCTATACGCACCGCTATTTCCAGGTTCACCTCGACCGCGAAATGGCCCGGGCGAGGCGCTACCACACGAAGCTTTCGCTCATGCTCATCGACATAGACAACTTCAAGGAGTTCAATGACAATTTCGGGCATATTGTGGGTGACGAGGTCTTGGTGGGCGCTTCGGCGATCATGCTAGCCAACATGAGGATTGGCGTTGATATCCCTTGCCGATACGGCGGAGACGAGTTCGTTGCGATCCTTCCTGAGACCGATTTACAGGCGGCGTTCGATGTGGCTGAGCGTGTGAGGAAGATGATAGAGTTCTTGGAGTTCTCGGCGGGTGAGAAGAGGCTGGTGACGACTCTGAGCATAGGCGTGTGCGAATATGCAAAGCACCTGTCGAAGGTGGAGTTCATCAACCTAACTGACAAGGCGATGTTTGCGAGCAAGGAGATGGGACGCAATCGGACGACAAGCGCTGAGGCGCCGCCAGCCCAGGCGCCTTCAGCCCCCCCTTCTGGCCAGTAGTGGTGCATTGCCCTGGGGCGGCTCCATCCCCAAGTGCGTTGAACTGAAATGAGCAAGAACGGCAGCACGTTAGAAAAGACTATTTGCACCAACCGCAAGGCCAAGCACGACTACGTTCTCGGAGAGCGGATCGAGGCGGGCCTCATGCTTGTCGGCAGCGAGGTCAAGGCACTCCGGGAGGGCAAGGCGAACCTCGTGGACTCTTACGCCCGAGTCAAGGAGGGCGAAGTCTTTCTCTACAACTGCCACATCTCGGAATATGCCCAGGCTTCGCGCCTCAATCACGAGCCGAGGCGCGTCAGGAAGCTCTTGCTGCACAGGCGGGAGATCAAACGTTTGAGGGCGAAGACTGTGGAGACGGGCCGAACGCTGATCCCCACGAGGCTCTATTTCTCCGGCGGCCGGGCGAAGGTCGAGCTTGCGATCGCGACAGGCAAGCGCAAGTACGAGAAGCGTTCTGCGGAGAAGGAGAAAGAGGTAAGACGAGAGCTGCACGACCGCTATGGTTTCTGAGTGCATTGGCTAATCTCACCATGTTTGCTATCTTCTAGCCAATGTTTTTGGGTTACACTCCATGATGAATCCTGGAAAGGAAGGGTCTGACTGATGATCAAGGTTGCGTGCCTTGCTGCTTACGTTGTTGCCATCCTATACATCGGCTATACGTCAATGAAGCGCACCAAGACGTTCGGGGGCTTCTTTCTCGCCAATCGATCAGTTGGACCTTGGCTGACTGCATTCACCTACGGGACTGCATATTTCAGCGCGGTGCTGATAATTGGGTTTGCGGGCAAGGTCGGCTGGGGCTTTGGAATGGCAGCGCTTTGGATAGCGCTGGGCAACACAGTTATCGGGACGTTCCTCGTCTGGAAGCTGCTTGGCAAGAGGATCATGCTCGTCAGCCGGAAGATGGACCTGCACACGATGCCCGAATACCTGCACTGGCGATACGACTCGAAGTTTTTGAAGGCTTATTCCGCGATATGTATCTTCGTGTTCCTGATTCCGTATTCAGCGTCTGTTTATATGGGCCTAAGCTATCTGTTCCAGATCAACTTCAACATGCCTTACGAATACGTTTTGCTTGGCATGGCCGTTTTGACGGCGATCTATCTCACCATGGGTGGCTACAAGGCGGTAACACTTGTGGACATATTTCAGGGCACAGTCATGATTGCTGGCATCCTGATAATGATCGGGATGTTCACACAAAGAGCTGGAGGCTTCTCGAGCATCTTGGCCAAGCTCAACTCGATCAACCCGGATTTAACGTCGGTCTGGGGCCCCCCGGGCTGGCTCTCCATCATGGCTCTGGTGTTTCTGACCTCAGTCGCGCCCCTCGCAATGCCGCAGCTTGTCCAGAAGTTCTACGGGATTAAGGACGAAAGGTCGGTGAAGATAGGCACGACCGTGGCCACCCTCTTCGCCCTCGTCGTAACGTTCGGCGCATACTACTCCGGCGCGCTGACGAGAGTGTTCATCTCGGAAAGCAAGTATCCGGCGCTCTTTACGAATGGGAAGGTCGCCGTTGATAAACTCCTACCCGTGATGATACGCGACTTCGTCCCAGAACTGCTCGCCATTGTCATTCTGCTTCTCGTGTTTGCCGCCTCGATGTCCACGCTGGCTGCGCTCGTCCTCGTCTCGAGCTCGTCAATCGTGAAGGACCTTTACCAGGGCTTTTTCAGGAAGGATACCAGCGAGAAAAAGCTCGTGCTCTTGATGCGAGTTGCGTGCCTTGTGGCCATTCTGCTCTCCGTGCTCGTGGCGCTCGCGAGGCCTGTGGTAATCGTTACCATGCTGGCGATATCGTGGGGTGCTGTCGCAGCGGTTTTCCTTGCACCGTTTGTCTATGGCCTTCTGTGGAAGAGAGCAACCAAACTGAGCGCAATGATAAGCTCCTTTGCAGGACTTGGGACGACGCTCATCTGGTATGCTCTCAGCGAGTCGACGAAGCAGGTGCCAACGATCGCCTCCGCGGGCATGATCGTTTCGCTGTTGGTTCTGCCCATAGTGGTTTGGATTGAGTCAAGTCTGCGAAGGAAACCTGCCGCTTCCTAGCGGCGAATCGGACTCATGAGTCGGCTCTATCTAGGCATTGATGCTGGCTCCATAACCGTCAAGGCCGTCGCGATTGACGAGGCGCACAACGTTCTCGCGCATTCGTATCTTCGCAGCCGCGGCGATCCCATTGCGACAGTTCTGGCCTCGCTTCGGCAAGTTGGCGAGCAGCTTCCAGACAAAGCTGACGTTGTCGGCGTCGGGGCAACGGGAAGCGGGAGGGACCTTGCGGCGGCTCTTGTCGGTGCGGATGTCATCAAGAACGAGATCACAGCCCATGCCACTGCAACGCTCGAGGCTGTTCCCGAGGCACGGACGATCATCGAGATCGGCGGGCAAGAATCGAAGCTGATCGTCCTCGAAAAGGGGCTCGTTACGGATTTTCGGCTGAACACGATTTGCGCTGCGGGGACCGGCTCTTTTCTGGACCACCAAGCGGAGAGAATGGGCATTGCCGTGTCGGAGCTCGGGAGGCTCGCCGCCCAGGCGACGTCTCGCGCCCGGATTTCAGGCCGCTGCACGGTCTTCGCGGAGACCGATATGATATCGAAGCAGCAGATGGGCTACGGCAGGGAGGAGATATGCGCTGGCCTGTGCGATGCGCTGGCCACAAGCTATTTGAGCAACGTGGCAAGAGGCATCCAACTGTGCCCGCCGATCGTGTTTCTGGGCGGAGTTGCGGCCAATGCTGGCATGCGCCGCGCATTTGGGGAGCGCCTCGGCTGTGCTGTCATCGTCCCCGAGCATTTCGCACTGATGGGCGCGATCGGCGTTGCGATGTTGACCCAACGGCTGAGGAACTGGGACAGCTCACGTTTCAAGGGGTTCAATCCCAGCGCCTCGGTGAGACGAGGTGAGACGTTCATCTGCGACGGGTGTGAGAACCACTGCGAGATCGTGAAGCTCGTGGCCGAAGGAAAGCTAGTGGCTTACGTGGGGAGCCGCTGCGGCAAGTGGGCTCTATGGACGGAGGGTGCGGAGAAGGCTAAGTTCTCCAGCTGATGGGCTCAACCAATTGCCTAGCCAACCAGATTTGTCACCTTCTCTAAGCATTGCTTCTCAGCGAGCGGGTCTTGGAAATCAGTGGTTATGAGTAGCCAGCCAGAAGTGTCGCACAGAATATCGTCAAAGTGGTTCGAGACCTCGTGCAGCTCGTCAAGGATATCCTCGTCGTATTGCTCCTGGCGAACGTAAACCGTCAAGTATTGGTCCTCAATCTCCGGGTCTTGATACAGCTCTAACGCGACTTGAGATGGTTTGGGAAAGCGATCAAGCACTGCCTTGCAGATCGGCTGAACCAGATCGATCATGTCGGGATGATGAAACAGATAGGACTTAACCTTGGGGAAGTTGGGTATGCAAAGGCCCGTGGGCGACATCTCCGCGAATAGTGTCTCGAGCCGCGACTCGGCGGCGTGCGCTCGAGGAGACTTGGCCTTCGCAATAACAGCTGGACTGTCCCATTTCATATCCATCACACGTTCCGAATCTGGCGCTTCAGGACAGACGCCCTCGCGGTTACCGACGGGATGGGCTGGCATTGTTTGGCCTTTTGTCAGCCTGACAACCGCTACCCGTCCCTCTGGACCTCATCGACGATGGCGATTATCGCCGCGTCCACGGGCATATTCTTGCTCTGTCTGGCCATGCGTGCTGATGAGCCTTGCACAACTATGACGGTCTCGCCAGAGCCCGCCCCGACAGTATCCCTCGCTATCAACAGGCCGCCCCTGGGCTTCCCGTCAGGCTCGACTGGCTGAACGACTAGGAGCTTCGAGCCGACGAGCTTTTCGTCCTTCCGGGTAGCCACGACGTTGCCAACTACCTTCGCCAAGATCATCCAATTCCCTCCCGACTTATACTCAACAAGGATGCAGCCTACGCGGCCTCACCGTCAAGCTGAAAGCACCTGCTCGTAAACGCCAACCGTCTCGAGGGCACATCTTGCCCAACTGAATCGCTCGCAGCGCCTCTCGCCGGCCTCAACTAGCCTCTTGACCAGGGCAGGCGAGGTGAGGATGCGATGCATCGACTCGGCCATCTCCTCAACGTTCAGGGGGTCGAACAGCACTGCCGCGTCGCCCACCACCTCCGGTATCGAGCCAGCCCTCGACGCGGCGATCGGCGTCTGGCAAGCCATCGCGGTAACGAGTGGTAGTCCGAACCCCTCGTATAGCGACGGCATGATGAACATGCTTGCGTCCTGCATTAGACTGATGACAACAGCATCCGGCAGAAACCCTGTGAACACGACATCATCCTCGACGCCGCTCTTGGCAAGACTACGTCGCATGTCGGCTGTCAGCCAGCCCTTACGGCCCACGATCACGAGCTTGCATCGGCTGTTGAACCTTGTGTGAAGCACCGAAAATGCTGCCAAAAGCGTCTTTAGGTTTTTTCTCGGCTCCATCGTGCCAATGAACAGAATGTACGGCTCACTCCAGCCGAGCAGCTGTTTGAGCTGGAGAGCTCTCACTTCCCTCTTAAGGCCGCGCGCCTCGAGACCGCCCTCCGAGACCGCCACAACGCTTTTGGGCTCGAGCGAGAGATGCTTGACGAGGTCCGTTCTGACCGCCTCCGAGACCGCTATGACGCGATCAGCGAGGCGAGCTGACAGCTTGGTCGCCTTGCCGAGATAAAGCCGACGTAGGCCAGTGATGGTCTCGGGGAACAGCTCGAACGTGAGGTCGTGCACGGTAACGATGCTCTTGGTGCGAAGGTGAAGCGGCGCGACGAAGGCAAGCGAGTGGAGCAGGTCAACCCTGGCCTTTGCGAGAAGACGGGGTAGAATCAGCTGTTCGAAGAGGAGCCGCGCAGCCAGGCTGGCCGCCCGGACGAACTTGAGCTGAACGTTGGGCATCCTAGCAAGTTCCTGGCTGAGTGGGTTCGCCCGGAATGAAGCTGGCAGGATTATGAGATAGCGCAGTCGGGGCTGAACAGACGGCACGTACTTGATGATCTTTTGGCTATAGTAGCCAGTTCCGCTCCGGTTCGAGACTTGAAGGGCATTAAGTGCGATCACGGTCATTGGTCGCTTTTGCATTCAGGCCAGCCCGGATAAGTTACGACCCGAGCATTGTGCCCTCGGATACTGCTCTTGCCCGCCCTGACCGACCAATTGCCGACGACATGGCCTCCAACCAGCGGCTCTTAGCGTCGGGATGTTCTATGTCCGCTCGCCGCTAGTAGCCAGTTCGTTTTTGCTGGGACATGTATTTGTTTTCCCAATCGTATGTCATGGGAATCCCCAACCAGCTGCCCTGTGTGGTATAGGTAATCGCTACATGGTTGATACCGCCCTCACTACGGCAAGCTATCCCGTCCGTCTGCAAGGCCAGTCCCTGATTCTCCCAGCCAGTCGCTTTTGTCTGTATCTCGGACACCAGCGAACCGAAGTCCAGGTTCCGGTCCATGAGCGTCTCATCATTGCATATTTGGGCTGTTTCGTGACTGAAGAGAAGCATAATCATAAGCGGTTTAGCTACGGCATACGCAGAATAAAGGACAAAAATGAGAATTACAATCCAAACGATCTTGCGAACTGTGGCCTTTTCCCGGTATTTCTGCGACTGTGGAACTCCATACGGTCTCATGATCATTACCTCCTAGGTCTTCTCATGCCATATTGACTCCTTAACGCACGATCATCTATCCCGCCTGTGCTGTCCACCACCCCTGCTCCGATCGGGGGGACGCCCCCCCCTGTCGTTGCTTCCATCGCGGCGCCGGCGGTTGTCGTATGATGGTCTGCGAGCTTCGGCTGGTTTTCGGGTCTCCTGTGGAAGCTCGTCCTTAGGAACGACGTCTCCAGGTTGCCGGCCAAACGCCGCTTTCCTGCTGAGGCGCAGGCGCCCCCTCTCGTCGGAAGGCAAGACGATTACCTGAACCTCGTCGCCCTCCTTCATGATGTCCCGAACCTCGCCAACGCGCTCGTCTGCCATCTGAGAGATATGCAGTAATCCCTCAACGCCCGGAAGTATCTCCACGAAGGCACCATAAGCCTCTACTCGCTTGACCTTGCCAACATAGACCTTGCCCTCCTCGGCCTCCGCAGTCAATTCCTCGATCATCTTCAGCGCCTTTGCCGAAGCCTCCTCACTAGTCGAGGCGATCCTCACCTCTCCCGAATCATCAACGTCGATCTTGACGCCCGTCTCCTCTACTATTGACCTGATTACCTTCCCGCCCGGGCCAATCACGTCCCTGATCTTATCCTTGTTAATCATTATCGAGATGATTCTGGGCGCATAGGGCGAGAGGTCCTTCCTCGGCTCCGGGATCGCCTCCAGCATATTGTCGAGAATATAAAGCCGGCCACGTTTAGCTTGCTCGAGGGCGTCTCGGAGAATATCCGTGTCAATTGAGCCAGCTTTAACGTCAAGCTGAAGAGCAGTTACGCCATCTCTCGTCCCAGTTACCTTGAAGTCCATATCGCCGAGATGGTCCTCAACGCCGAGGATATCGGACAGCACACAATGCCTGTCGCCATCGGTGATGAGGCCCATCGCAATCCCGCTAACGACGTCTTTGGTCGGGACACCAGCGTCCATCAAGGCGAGCATCCCGGCGCAGACAGTAGCCATTGAACTGGAGCCATTGGATTCCAGTATCTCGGAGACAACTCGCAGTGTGTAAGGAAACTCCGTTTCATCAGGTATGACCGGGCTAATCGCCTTAAGCGCAAGAGCACCATGGCCAACCTCACGCCTCCCAGGCCCCCTCAGAAATGAGGCCTCACCCACGCTAAACGGCGGGAAATTGTAATGAAGCAAAAATCGATTGTAACTCTCACCCTCCAGCGCGTCGATCTTCTGCTCGTCCACCGATGTCCCCAGCGTCAAGACCGCAAGTGCCTGCGTCTCACCCCTGGTGAAGACTGCCGACCCATGAGTCCTTGGCAGGAGCCCAACCTCGCAAGTAATGGGCCGAATCTCATCCGGCTGCCGACCGTCAACCCGAACACCCTCGTCGAGGACCATTCTCCGAACGAACTTCTTTTCGAGCTGCCCGAAGGCGTCCCGAACGAGGAACTTCGTCTGGTCATCCTCTTCCTCATACTTGACTAGAAGAGTGTCGCGAAGCTCCTTCACCGCCGCCTCTCGCTCCAGCTTGGGCTTAATCCTGATTCGCCTGTCAAGCTCTTCGGCGACCGCGCCCTCGACCTCGGCCTGTAGCTCGTCTGGAATCTGATAGATACTGTCGTCGAACTCGCGCTTGGGCTTGCCAACCGCCTCCTGAAGCTGAAGCTGGCACTCAATAATCGCATTGATCGGCTCCCGAGCCAGTTCAAGCGCATCAACGAGAATCGACTCGTTCTGCCCCGAGGCAGCGGCCTCAACCATTACGATCGCATCTTTGGTCCCTACGCAGACCAGATTGAGCTCGCTCTCGTCCATCTCCGGAATGCTCGGATTGATGAGCAATTT
>DATLAJ010000118.1 GCA_035527515.1 bacterium | reverse complement strand
GGTCGCGGCATATTTCAGTAATATGCTCCGTGTGAAGCCGGGCGGCCGCAAGGCCGCCCGGTCACCAATTAGCGCCAGGAATCAGTCGAGGATGGCCGCCAGGTCCTGCTCAGGTGTTGTGATCGGAGAGATGTTGAACTTCTCCACAAGGACGTTGAGCGCGGCCGGCGTTATGAACGCGGGCAGGCTTGGCCCGAGGCGAATGTTCTTGATTCCGAGGTGCAGCAGCGAGAGGAGGATCGAGACGGCCTTCTGCTCATACCAAGACAGGATAAACGACAGCGGCAGCTCGTTCACGCCGCATCCGAACGCCTCGGCCAGAGCGAGCGCAATCTGGACTGCCGAGTGGGCATCGTTGCACTGGCCAATGTCGAGAAGACGTGGGATGCCATCAATGTCTCCGAATTCTAGCTTGTTGAACCGGTATTTGCCGCAGGCGAGCGTCAGGATCACGCAGTCGGCCGGCACGGCCTTCGCAAAGTCGGTGTAGTAGTTACGGCCCGGTTTTGCCCCGTCGCAGCCGCCGATGAGGAAGAAGTGCCGAATCTTGCCGGCCTTGACCGCATCAATGACCGCACCGGCCACGCCCATCACGGCGTTGTGGCCGAAACCTATCGTGATCCGCTTCTCAGGCGCGTCCTCCGCAAAGCCCGGCGCCGCCAAAGCCGCCTCAATCACAGGAGCGAAGTTGCGGTCGGAGATGTGCGTGACACCAGGCCATGCGACGAGGCCGCACGTGAATATCCGACCCTTGTAGCTCTCGCGGGGCTTTTGTATGCAGTTGGTCGTCATCAGTATCGCCCCAGGGAACGCGTCGAACTCCTGAACTTGCCTCTGCCAAGCACCACCATAGTTCCCGACTAGATGCTTGTATTTCTTGAGGCCAGGATAGGCGAGCGTGGGCAGCATCTCACCGTGCGTATAAACATTGATCCCCTTCCCCTCGGTCTGCTTGAGAAGCTCCTCCAAGTCCTTTAGGTCATGTCCCGACACGACGATGGCCTTCCCTTTGACCGGCGTTACGCGCACGCTTGTCGGCTCCGGATGCCCGTAAGAGCCGGTGTTCGCCCGGTCCAGAAGCTCCATCACCCGCAGGTTCAACTCGCCCGCAGCCAAGCACCGGCCAAAAGTCTCGTCAACCGTGTAACTATCACGCGTAAGAAAATCCAGCGCCTCGTGAAAAGTGGCATAGACCTCGTCACTCTCGACACCCAGTATCTCCGCATGGTCCGCGTATGCCGCCATCCCCTTGAGACCATAAAGATACAGCTCCATCAGTCCGGCAATGTCGTCTCCGAAGCGGCCCCGCTCCTTCGCGATCGAGACGTTCTCGCCCTGCTTGATCAAGCCCGCAATGTCATCCGCCGCAACCCATGCCGCTGGACCGGCCAACTGCTCCCGGGCCTCGCCAGCCTTTTCGCACGCCGCCTCATACATAGATCTAGCTTTAACAAGGAGCTTGGCCGCCCTTTTCAAGAGCATCTCAAGCCGCTCCGGGTCGAAGTTGACATTCGTTATCGTCGAGAAGAGCGACTGAGGCACAAATATATCGATGTCGTGGTCCTTGGCGCCAAACTTCCGCGCTCGATGTGCATACATCGAGATGCCCTTCGTCGCGAACAACAAAAGGTCCTGTAAAGTCGCAGTTGTCGCATCCTTCCCGCAAACCCCCGCTATGGTGCATCCCGATCCCTTAGCCGTCTGTTCACATTGATAGCAAAACATGCCGCCCACCTCTCACACCTCCGTCTCTTAGTTACGTCTCCAAAATCCAGTGTCGCTTTGCATGCTCAGGCAAACTTGCGAGAGCCTCGTCTCCGCCATCAGATGGCTCAAATAGTTCCGCCACAGGTGACTCCTAATTGTGGCTTTCAAGCATAACAACGTATCTACGCCCTCAGCATATCAGCTCCTGAACTAGAAAAGGACCAACCAAGACGAAGAGAATCGACTCACGAGGGAACCAATCCCCACCCAGGTCTGTCGGAGCTATGGTGTGGACGGTCTTTATTGGTGGGTTCTGGCGGGTCAGCGACTCTAGGAAAAAGGCCGCAAGAATAGCTTGACATATTCTATATGTTGTATGTATTATTGGGGCACATACAGAATAATGTTAGCTGTGAGCCGCGGTTCGGGATCCGGGTTGCCTGAAAGCGGCTGTTAAGAGATAGGAAAGAAGGCTAAGGAAGATGACCAGAGATAGGGTCGGAGAGGGTCTTGGGGGGCCGGGCTTGCATTTGAGCTCAACATCGCCTCGTGCAGAGGCCACGGAGATCGCGATGTTCGTCCGGACATCGAGCGAAGAGGTCGTCAAGTGGAACCGCGAGCGCATCGTCAATGCCCTTATCAGGGAAACCGACATCGATGCGGGGACGGCGGAGCAGATAGGTCTTGAGGTTGAGGAGCAGCTGTTTCGCTCCTCGATCAAGGTTGTTACCGCGCCGTTGGTGCGTGAGCTCGTCAACTCGAAACTGGTCGAGCACGGGCTTGAGGAGGCGAGGCGCTATCACACGCGGCTCGGGGTTCCGCTTTATGACGTGAATGAGTTGATCTTGCATCCGAACAAGGAGAATGCGAACGTCCCTCACGGACCTGAGGGGACGAACCTGACGCTTGCGGAGAGCATTAAGAAGGAATATGCGCTTCTGACGGTGTTTTCGCAGGCGGTCGCAGACGCTCATCTGTCGGGCGACATTCATCTTCATGACCTTGGGTTCATCGACCGGCCGTATTGTTCTGGTCAATCGTTAGAGTATGTCAAGAAATATGGTCTATCGCTTCCGAACGCGCTCTCAATAGCTAAGCCAGCGAAGCACCCGGAGGTTTTGCTTGCACACATGGTGAAGTTTTCTGCTGCGCTTCAGGGTCATTTTGCAGGTGCGATTGGCTGGGATGCGGTGAACTTGTTCTTTGCGCCCTACATAACCGAGATGAGTGACAGGGACCTGCACCAGCTCGCTCAGATATTGATCTTTGAGTATTCACAGCAGGCGGTTGCGCGCGGGGGTCAGGCGATATTCTCCGACCTGAACCTTTATTGGGAGGTCCCGAAGCATTTTCGAGAGGTTGATGCGATAGGCCCTGGCGGCACGTACACGGGCAAGAAGTATAAGGATTATGAGAAGGATGCGCAGCGATTTGTGTGGGCCTTGTTCGACATCTACATGGATGGCGACGGCTCGGGTCGGCCGTTCTTTTTCCCGAAGCCACTTGTCCACATGACCGAGGATTTCTTCAAGACGGATGGCCACGAGAAGTTCTTGCACCACATTTGCGAGGTGGCGAGCAAGATGGGCAACACGTATTTCGTGTTCGACCGTGGCGAGACGGCGAAGATCAGCGAGTGCTGCCGCCTCTCTTTCAAGCTGACTTCGGAGGACATCGAGGACGCCAAGCAGCCCTGGAAGATGCGCTTCTGTGCGCTCCAGAACGTAACGACCAATTTGCCGAGAATCGCCTACGAGGCGGATGGGAACGACACGGTGCTCTTCCAGAGGCTGACTGAGCTGATGAAACTCGCTGCTGAGGCGCACATGCAGAAGCGGATATTCATCGAGAAGTTGCTTGCGCTTGGAGACACTGGCCCGCTGGCGCTTCTCACGATGAAGAAGGACGACGTGAGTTATCTCAGGCTCAACAAGGCGTCCTACCTGATGGGCATGGTCGGCCTGGACGACATGGTCTATGCGCATATCGGCGAGCACATGCACGAGAGCAAGCGAGCGCTGAAGTTCGGCCTACA
The DNA here is from genome assembly GCA_035527515.1 of bacterium. Taxonomy (NCBI): domain Bacteria; species bacterium. The sequence goes on along the minus strand of DATLAJ010000118.1, from coordinate 5,486 downwards.
GGTCACCGCGCACATGAGGATCATGAGCGACCGCCTGACGAAGAAGCACAACATGAAGTTCGTGCTGGAGCAGACGCCGGCGGAATCGACGGCATACAGGTTCGCGAAGTTGGACTTGGAGCACTTCCCCTCGATGGCCGCCAAGACCGTCAAGGGCAGCCTCGACAACGGCGGCGTCTATTACACCAATTCCACGCTCTTCGACGTAGGCGCCCCAACCAACCCCATCGAGCGGGTCAGGCTGGAAGGCATGTTCCATCCACTCATCGAGGCAGGAGCGATCTCGCACCTTTGGCTCGGTGAGCAGCGCCCGAGCGCCGAATCGCTGGCCAACTTCGTCGTAAAAGTGTTCAAGTTCACGGACAACGACCAGATCGCTTTCTCGCCGGAGTTTACGACCTGCAACGACTGCCAGCGGACGACGCGTGGTCTTCTGGACGAGTGCCCTTACTGCCACAGCAAGAACGTCGATGGCATAACGCGGATAACTGGCTATTTCACGAAGGTCTCGAGCTGGAACCTGGGCAAGAAGGCCGAACTACGCGATCGCCACCGCAACATGGGCCTCTTCAACGGCAGCAACTCGCAATACGCGACGGGACTCTTCCGCGGTAACGGAGCGCCGTAAGCGCCGTCGTCCATTGCCATAAGGCGTTGTAGGGCCGGGCGAGCGCCACCCCCAATACATTTGGTAACATCAGAACAGAGCGGGGCTAAGGAGGCTATCCAATAACTCCGCGGACGGTGGCTTTGCAGGGCTGCTGCTTGCCGCACCCGTCTCGCTTTAGGGCTGGGCATCACCCCGAAAAAAGGCGGCAATTAACGGCTCATCCCGCCTCCGTCTGCGTGCTCAAGCCGATGCTCGCAACGCCCAAGCGACTCCGTCAGCGATTCTTTGCAGAGACCCAACTTGATTTTCGACAGACGATTTGCCACCATCATCTTTACCCCGTTGGTGATTCTTCTAATCCGTCATCAGTAATTCAGTGAGACCGATTATTAAGCTCAACGAGGTCTATCGCGCAACCTCTAATATCCCCTATCTGATTTTTGGGGGGGCTGCGCGAACTTGTGTTGGCCAACGGCGCTGTTGTAGAATCGCCAGGTCTCATAATGTTGCGCCCGTAGCTCAGTAGGATAGAGCGGTGGATTCCTAATCCGCAGGTCGAGGGTTCAAATCCCCCCGGGCGCGCCACTCCACAGCAGGCTTCCCGGCGATTCTACCTCTCCAATCCCTCTCAAGAGAGTTTTCCCCATTTAGCCTGATAGTTACTGATGCTGGTGCAGGAAAAAGACACAATAACGGCACAATGACACACTGCTTGACACATTGGGCACAGAACAGGCTGCGTCAAGAGACGTTCAACGAGTCGTGGGCTGTCTGGCTCTGGACTCATGGCCTTATGACACAATAGCGGCACAATGAGCTTCAGTCTTGGGCAGGGCTGGACCACACAGAACCCCAAGACCCTTGACGAACGGAGTTGTGCGGGCTTCGGTCTGTCGGAGTGCTATCACTTTACGCAAGGGAGGGAGAATGTCTCTACGGGCCGTTGGTGGAATCGGATGGGTCGGGATGCCAGCGACTATCCCAACACCTGTTCGAAGAAGGTGCTGGCATTGTTGGCGACAGTGAACTCTACCTCCGTTCCGAGAGCCTTGAAGTGCTCGCGGCCGCAGTCGATTTTTGCCTGCTCCGTCGGCCGGAGCGCATCGCTGAAGAGACTGCCCTTAGATTCCACCACGAAATAAAGCCGCTGTTGGCCATCCATTTCGACCAAGACCGCCCAGTCGGGATTGTAGCCGCCCAACGGCGTGTCGATCTTGAACCACCCTGGCAACTTGGCGTAGACCTTGACCTGATCATTCAATTCGAATGACCTGGCGAACTCCTCCTCCACATCCGAATCATAGACCACGTGGTCAAATACGGACTTCCTGCTCTCCAGCATGTTCTTGCTGAGGTAGCCGTAAAGCTCCTTTTCCTCGAAGAGCTCCTGGGCGTAGTAATACTGGTCTCCGAGTTTCTGGTATTTTATGCCGTCAACGATGAACAGCTGCATCTGGTGCTTGATGATCACAGATACCTGCTCGATGTACTTCTGCGGGTTCCTTTTGAAGTCCTCGAGCCTTCCGCTGCGGATCATGATCTCCACCAGCGTCCGTCGGGTCAGCTTCGTCTCGTTCTGAAGATAGCCGAGCACGTCAGGGAGTTCGTAGTCTCTTGCGTCATAGACATGAACGCTCTGCACTGCTTCAGTCATCTGCACACCGCCCAGGTCAATCGTCGCCACGCTCTTTCGATATACGAACCGCGCCTTGCCGACCACGAGCTTCTTGGCGATCTCATCGGCGCACTGGGCAATTAGCTTCGTGCAATCGAAGTCAACCCGAAACGTCGTGCGATACTTAATGCGCTCCCAGAGCTGTTTGAACTCCTCGCCGAGGAACACGGCCTTATTTAGTTTGACCTGCTTGCGGTCGTTGGCATTCTTGATGTTCAGGTCGCCAGCGACCTTTCGCAACGAGGCCACGATCTGCGCCGCGTGTTCCTTCACGTCCTCTGGGAGATCGACCTGTCCGGCTTTCAAATCGGCCCGAAGACAGTCCTGCACCTTGCCCTTCGAGTCAATGTAGCCCTTCTCTTGAAGGTGATCCCAGACCTTCTGCGAAGTCTCAACACCCAGGTATTCAGGCTCATAACCTTCAGTGACGATGCTGATGTTTGCGAACAGGTGGGGCTCGACCACCCCGAATCTGATCCCCTCCTCCTCTTCGATCTCTTTCTGAAGCTGCTTTGCGAAATCCTCATAGGACTCATTTGCCATCACAGTGAGCCTGTTGACTTCAAAGCCCTGCACTCGCTCCCCCAGCTGATTCACGGCGATCCGAAGCCCCCGGCCGATTTCCTGCCGCTTTTTCAAGACAGAACCCGTCTCGTTAAGCGTGCAGATCTGAAAGACATTTGGATTGTCCCAACCCTCCCTCAAGGCCGAATGCGAGAAGATGAACTTGAGCTTGGAGTCGAAGCTAAGCAGCCTCTCTTTATCCCGCATGATGAGCTGATAGGCGCTCTCATCGGCCTGAGTCGTGCCAGCCCCGCGAGACTCCTTGAGCATGTCCGCCCCCGTTGTATCCTTCTTCCTATCAATCGCGAAGTAACCGTCATGGACGCCCTGGGCCGCGGTCCCCCGGTCAACCCCCTCGAACAAAGTGTCATATTTTGGTTTCCGAATCGCCCGGGCGTATTCCTCCTCGAACATCAAGGCATACTTGCCCGGTTGCGCGCTTCCGTCGTCGTCATAAGACCGATAATTCGCCACCCGATCGATAAAGAACAAGCTCAGCACCTTGAGGCCCTGTGGTCGGAGGCTCATCTCCTTGTCCAAGTGCTCTTCAACGGTCTTGCGGATCTGGAGGCGCTTGAACTCATCATCGTCAACGCCGCCTATCGCCCGGTTCAGCCTCACAATCTCAGGCTTGCTCGTAAAGCTGATATACTCGTTGCCCTCTTCGCAGTAGATATCCTCGATTATGTAACCGTCATAGACACTCCTTCCGCCTGAGAGCTCGAGCAGGTCATCGCCGCTGCGGACCCATTTCTTCTTCCGGGCAACCTCTCCGCTGCGCTGAACCACATCAAATTCAATTTGAGCACGGATCGGGCCTTGTCTGTTGTCCGCCTTCAGGAGCTTGACGTAAGGTCTGTTGTAGCTGTCCTGCACCTCAATCCCCGCGACTTCAATCTGCTTGACCAGCTTCCGCTCGTAGGCGTCCACCGAGTTCAACCGGTACATCATGTTGTATTTGTCCACATGCGTCGCCGAGTAACGCAGCTTGCAGAGAGGATTCAGCGAGGCAATCGCCTCTTTGCTCTTCTCGGTCGTGTCAACGCTCTGCGGCTCGTCGATAATCACAATGGGGGCGGTCGCCTGAATGAACTCAATTGGGCGATTGCCATTCATCCTGTCGTGAGGCCGGTGGATGATGTTGGCCTTGTCTTCCCTCTCGGGATCGGTGAAGCTTTTGCGGAAGGCGTCGATATTGATGACCATGATCTGAATATAATCGCTGGTGGCGAAGCTTCGAACTTGGCCAAGTTTCTGCGAATCATAAACGAAATAGTCGAACTGAACATTATCGTAGAGGCCTTTGAAGTGCTCTTCTGTCATCTGCAGTGACTTGTAAACGCCTTCCTTGACGGCCACCGAAGGCACAACGATAATGAACTTCGTGAAACCATAGTGCTTGTTCATCTCGAAAATAGACCGCAGATAGACGTAGGTCTTACCCGTGCCCGTCTCCATCTCCACTGTGAAGTCCAGCGAACTGAGCGCCTCGGATGGGGCAAGCCCATTGCGAAGCTGTATAGCCTTGACGTTCTCGTGAATGTCCTCATCCAAGAGCCGCAGCTTGTTGCCTACGCCCAGGTCACTTTGGTCCATCCCAGCAAACAGCCCGTCCATCTGCTTGAGCGGCGCAACCGTGAAGTTCGTCCGGCAGACCTCCTGCCCCTTGAAGATACCCACGACAGCGTTGATCGCCTCACGCTGAAAGGGAAGCTCGGGATCAAACTTGAGCTTCATGGCCCCTCATCTTCTCCCTCTTCATCCGGAAGAGCTCCCGACTGCAAAGCCAGTTTCTTCTCTTCCGTTTTGACCCGTCTCTGGAGTTTCTTGATGTCTTCCTCCGCTGGAAGACACTCCGGCTTGATCCCGCGCTGTCCTAACATCTCCCGGACGCTTGCGTTGTTCTGAACGTGTTCACATGTTATTGGCGCCTCGCCCTGCAAGTCTTCCTGTTCAACGTTGTAGTTCGTAATTTCCGTCGCGAGATTCTTGGCCGCGATAGTAAGAGTGGGCAGGAAATCCGCCAACGGGCGGCTCAGAGTAATGCCAAACTTGAGCTTCATCGTTTTCGTTGTCTTTCCGCCAAACAGGGCAGCGTCTCCTTTGGAGCGGATTCTGGCGAAGCCGGAGTCATCCACGCCTCGCTCATATATGTTTTTGGAGAGTGTCTTTTCGGCGTCTCTTAACCGGTCACGGGCCTCCAGTCGAGTCTGAAGCCGCATCCGATCCTCGATCAGCTCCTGCTTGCGCGTCTGCAGCGCGAAGTAGCTCTGAGCAAAGGCGATCGGCTCCTTGCGTGGGTCGCCGTTCTGGGCTATAAGATAGCAGGCATAGCGGGTCAGCATGAGATCGAATATCTCCCGCTCAGCGCCACTGCCAAGCGAGACCTTTTTCGTGACGTCACGAAAATGGTCGGAGACCTCGAAGCCCATTGTCTCGCAAGACGTTACGGCGCGTTCTACCGCCGTGAGAAAGTTCTCCCAACGGACATACCCCAGAGGCTCTTGAAGGTCGCGAGCAAACCAGAATTCGATATTCTCATCCGGCACAACCTGGGCCAGAGAATCAAACTTCTGCTGCATTCTAGCAATCAACTCTTTATTCATAATCTCATCCTTTCCGATCAATTTCGTGGGG
>DATLAJ010000117.1 GCA_035527515.1 bacterium | reverse complement strand
CGTTGCACGTGGGGCTACTCACATTCAGCCCCGTTGGGGCTGGCGGCGTCCAGCTCACCGATTCCACTTCTCGCACACCCAAATCACCGCCTTGCGGCCTGCAACCCAACACTCCTCTCCCCGAAAACACGAAAACTCCTGGAATCAGTGTTCCCGATAATCAGATTGACCGTGTGTGCGACCGCTTTTTTGGAGTGTGGCGGCTTGACACCACCCTCTGATAGACACCACCTATCCTGAACCTGGAAACCGTCATCGATACAACCGCGCGCTTTAACAGAGCACACGCCGCGTCAGGCCGCGGCGAGCCAAAGCGGTGTCGAGCCACCGCAGCAAGCCTCTAGCGGCGGCGTCCCCGGCCAGCAGACATTACCTCCGCGTCTAACGCTTCCGTGCCCGTTGCGATCATCTGCTGCAGCTCTTCAGGCCTCAATGAGCTATGAAGCGCTGTCTGAAGCGAGATGGTTCTGCTCTGATACAGCCTAAACAGAGACTGGTTCAACGTCTGCATCCCGTGAAGCTCCTGGCCTGTCTGCATGACGGAATATATCTGATGGATCTTGTCCTCGCGGATGAGGTTGCGGATGGCCGGCGTTGGCATCATGGCCTCTGTCGCGAGGCAACGCCCCCTTCCACTCATGTTTGGCAGAAGAGCTTGAACCAAAACCGCCTGCAAGACGAAGGAAAGCTGCGTTCGAACCTGGGGCTGCTGATGCGGCGGGAAAACGTCGATAACACGGTTGATCGTCTGCGCCGCGGAGTTGGTGTGAAGCGTTGCGAAAGTGAGATGACCCGTCTCTGAGATAACAAGCGCCGCGGCGATCGTCTCGATGTCCCGCATCTCGCCGATGAGGATGACGTCCGGGTCCTGCCTTAGCACGTACTTGAGAGCATTCTGGAAGCTCATCGTATCCGCACCGATCTCGCGCTGATTGACGATGCAGTTCTTGTGCTTGTGCAGGTATTCGATGGGGTCCTCAACGGTAACGATATGCAGGTGCTTCTCCTGGTTGATCTTGTCGATGATCGATGCGAGCGTTGTGCTCTTGCCGCTACCGGTGGGGCCCGTAACCAGGACCAATCCCTTAGGGATGTTCGGGAACGTGGACACGACCTTTGGCAGCCCAAGCTCCTCAAACCCCAGTATCTCCCAAGGAATCGTCCTGAAAGCCGCCGCAACTCCACCCTTCTGAAGGAACAAGTTACCCCTAAACCGCGAAAGCCCCTTCACGCCGAACGAAAGGTCAAGCTCCTTGTCCTCCTCAAACCGGTGCTTCTGTGCATCGGTAAGCACCGAATACGACAGTCGCTTGGTGTCTTTCGTCGTCAAGACAGGGTAATCCATCGGCTGAAGCAAACCATCGATGCGCATCTGAGGGGTAGTCCCCGCCGTGAGGTGCAGGTCAGTGGACCCTTTTTCAACTATTTGTGTCAAAAGCTGAGGAAGCGTAACCAAGTCTTAACCTCCTTGCCCTAAGAGGCAATTAAACAAACTCTGCTCTAGATACACCACTTCACTTTCAAGTATAGCGATGCTCAGAACTCAAAGTCAAACGGGAAGCAACAAATCTTCGCAAGCCACTCTCTTCGAGATTGTATCGCCCTCTTGTCAGCCGCCACAAGCCCGTCAACACCGAACGCCTCTACCGTGAACGAGGCAACAACCGTCCCAAGCACCTGGGCATTCTTGAGCGCCTCGTTCGTGCGCCAGTCAGCGTGCTGGTCAAGATAGCCAAAGAAGGCGCCAGCAAACGAATCGCCCGCGCCAGTCGGATCGACTACCTTGCGAGTCCCGAAGGCCGGCAGCACGAACGCGCCATTCTTTGTGAACAGGATCGAACCATACTCGCCCCGCTTGCAGACGACAACTGCCGGCCCCAGCTCGAGGCACTCAGGTCCCGCCGCCCAGACGTTCCCCTCGTTCAGCAGCTGGCGCAGCTCATCCTCGTTTATAGTCAAAATATCCACCTGCCTCAGAGCACTTATGAGCGAGTCCCTCTTCATATCGATCCAGAGATTCATCGTGTCCAGGCCAACCAACCGCTCGCCAGGCCCCAACGAGGCCAGAACCTCCACTTGAAGATCGGGATCGATGTTTGCAAGAAAAACTGTCTCGCACGCCCGATACTTGTCGGGGACCTGCGGCGAGAAATCAGCGAAGACATTGAGGTGCGTTGCGAGCGTCTCTCGATCGTTCATGTCGTCCGAATACCGACCCGCCCACCGGAACGTCTCGCCCGGCGCCACGACGAGGCCAGAAACGTCGCTGTATCTTCCAAGGAAATCTATCTGCTCTTGGCCGAAGTCCGCACCTACGACGCCCACAAGATTGACGTCAGTGAACTTCGACGCGGCTATCGAGAAATAAGTCGCCGACCCGCCCAAAAGCTCATCTCGCCGACCAGCGCGAGTCTCAACGGCGTCGAAGGCGACTGAGCCTACGACTGTGATTGACAACGAAACACCTCCTCAAATGAACTGCAAATCCAAACCTACAAATACTCGTTGATCAGAAAGCCAAGCCGCTCACGAATCTCATCTGAAATGTGCTCCCGACCCGTGATAATCGCGCTTTTCAGCGCCTCACGACATCCGCATCTCCGGGCATCGTCGATCCGCGGCACCACGTCCCTTATCACCGCCATCGCGTTACCCACGTTCTTGTTGAGGTTCGCGATGACCTCCTGAATAGTTACATCCTCGGTCGCATCACGCCAGACATCGTAGTCCGTAACGCAGGCGATCGTCGCATAGCACATCTGCGCCTCGCGGGCAAGCCTTGCTTCCTGCATGTTCGTCATACCGATGACGTCGAAGCCGAGCTGTCTGAACGCGTTTGACTCGGCTCGCGTCGAGAACTGCGGGCCCTCGATACAGACGTAGGTTCCGCCATCGTGAACGCGAACGTCAATCCGCTTGCAGGCCTCAACCAGAAAGCCACGCAAAACAGGGCAAAACGGCTCCGCCATCGACGTATGCGCCACGATTCCGTTCCCAAAAAACGTGCCAATTCGCCTATATGTCCGGTCGAACAACTGGTCGATGACGACGAAGTCCAGCGGCCTTATCTCCTCCTTAAGGCTGCCCGTCGCCGTAACCCCGATCACCGCATTGACGCCGAGACTTTTGAGCGCGTAGATGTTGGCGCGGAAGTTGATCTCGCTGGGCATTATTCGATGGCCAACGCCGTGCCTCGGCAGAAACGCCACCCTGACGCCTTCGAGGGTCCCCAAGACCAGCTCGTCGGAGGGCTTGCCGAATGGCGTGCTCACTTTGACCCGCTCGACGTCAGTCAGACCCTCCATCTTGTAGAGCCCGCTACCACCTATGATCCCAACTGTTGCCCGAACCATCATCCCTCCAAACTGAGTAATCCCTAACGCAATCTCGTGCTCCAAATGCGCCTGAGCAACGCGCAGACAGGACGCTTACGATAGGCTTGGCCACGCATGTTGTCAAACCTCTCGATATTAGGGGAGTGACTCTAGATTGATTGTAGGTGCTATATTCATTCCATCATCTTACCAACATCGTCGCCGAGCGTTTGATTCGACGACGCGAGGGTCTCGACGATGCCGTTTGGGCCCGCGGAGAGGCACCACACGTGATTGCTCGGCTTTGCGCCGCCGGGGAAGCCCGAGACTGAAACGACGTAAGCGTGGCCCCACGGGTCCTGCGCCTCGCGAGGTAGATAAGGCCCCTTCCAACCATCGAAGCGGCCGTAAGTATCCTTGAAATAGTCATACCAGGCCTTTTTCTCGGGCCCGTCGGAGACCAGGTATGAATGTAGATTTCCCGCTCTCTCTCCCCACGAAGCCTTCGCGTTAGCGACGAATTCGGGCAGCCGACCCGCGTTCCCATACAGGTAATCCATGCGCACATCCTCGTCGGCGGCGCTTTGGACTGGCCACTTGGACACATCCCTGTGGAAGCACTCTATCGCCCTTGCTATGTCCCCGCAGTCGCGCAGCGCCCTGGAAACCTGATTCTCCAGAGCGCCCCTAGCGACCCTGTCTTCTGCCATCGTGCGGCCCATCCCGGCACCTTGCCGCAACGACTGGCCCAGCTGCTCTCTCTGTTCGTTCGTCCGGGCCACTCTCTCGCGTGTCTCGTCCACGATTTCAAAGGGGTCTATCCCGCCGCCTGAAGTGGGTGAGCTCCCGGAACCGGTGATGTAGTAAACGACGATGGCGATTACAGCGGCCGCGAGCAACACGGACAGAATCAACCCGCCTGTCGCCCGACCGCAAGTATCCCGTGGGCCGGAAACTTCTGGCATCGTTACCCCTTCAAACTCGGCGCAGTGTCTCGTCTGGCCTTCGTCTGCCGCAAACAATGGTCGTGCAAAACATGAAGAATCATCCGCGAATCTTTGCCAGCGATGGTTTCAGTGCTTTCTCGAGGCGCACCATTCTGTCAATCATGTCTTCCTGTATCTTGCCCCACTTCTCTTCGTCTCTCAGGCCGCCAATCTGTGAGAAGGATTCTATCCGGCAGACGAGCCGGCCTTCCATTCTGTTCCAAGAAAGTTTGTCTCCAAAGGTCTTTTCGATTGATTCTCGATCATTTTGAATCTGTTCATATATCTTGTCTGTTTCATCTTTCTTGTCCGGCCCACGGTCTATATTCAATTGGACCACGCCCCGATCCATAGTGATGACAAAGGACCACCACAAACCTGCCTTCCCGGCCCCGGTATTCAACCAGTTGTCCTTATGGGGCCTAACGTTAGTGTAAAGCTTCGTCTTGGCCTTAGCCTTCTCGAGCAATCCACCCCAGAATTCTCTTCTGTTGACCTGAGTCTGAGCCAGTGCGCCCTTCTGCCTACCAATCTGTTTCGCCTCAAGACTTGGGCCGGATATCGTCGTCAAGAGCGGGGCAGGCTCCGAGCCTCCTATCGTGACCGCCTCAACCTTGACCAGATAGAACGAGGTGTCACTCGGTGAGATCTCGTTGAGCCAGTTGATCGCAGTTCTGTGCTCTGTTCTTGGTTCCGTCGTTATCCAGATCGCTGTCTTTGCGTCAAGATTTGATAGATACGTCACTATTTTGCCGAGATGGTCGTGGTTTGTCTTTTCCAACTGGTTCTCGATGACAACTGTCTCACCATTAGGACCTTCGGCGAAGATATCTGCTCTGAGCGTTCCAACGGCCTTTTCTGTCTCCAACGGAGACAGTTCAATCCCGATCTGTTCGGATAACAAGTCCAGGTTTTCGGCTAGCCAAGTTGTTAGCTTGGCCTCGTTCCGCCAGACCTCCCGCAAGTTCACTCTCACCAGTTTCCCAATCATGATTTGCACCCATTTCTCTCAATTGATCCTATGTCTCACGAGCACCACTCTTATCGAGAATGCCAAAGACGGAACCATTTGTGAAGAGCACCATCGTTGCTCGACTGATGGTTCCAACGTCTGGTATTCTAACTTCTGTATGAAGCCGAAGATCGACCCAATCACGCTGGAGGTTTTTCGGAACCTATTCTCTTCCGTAGCGGAGGAGATGGGCGAGTCGCTGGTTCGGACTGCGTTTTCGGCGAACATCAAGGAGCGACGGGACCTCTCGGCGGCGGTCTTTGACAGTGATGGAGAGATGATCGCACAAGCAGCGCACATTCCTGTGCATTTGGGCGCAATGCCGGCTTCTGTGAGAGCGGCCATTGACCAGGGAGCGATGGCCCCTGGCGACATCGTCATGCTTAACGATCCGTCCTGCGGCGGGAGCCATCTGCCTGACGTAACGTTCGTTGCGCCTGTCTTTGTTTCGGATGGTCAGGAGCCGGACTTCTATGTCGCCAATCGAGCTCATCACGCGGACGTCGGCGGTTCGATGTTCGGCTCGATGCTGGTCGCGACCGACATATATCAAGAGGGCATCCGCATTCCGCCGGTGCACATCGTTCGGGCCGGCGAGGTGCAGCGGGACGTGCTCGCGCTCTTCATTGCGAACGTGAGGACACCGCGGGAGCGCCAGGGCGATATTGAGGCGCAGACCGCATCGATAAGGACTGGCATCAGGCGGCTCGAGCAGATCGTTGCGAGGCACGGCGTAGAGACAGCTAAAAGATACGCCGGTGCGCTTCAGGATTACTCCGAGAAGGTTACAAGGGCAGCGCTTTCGGAGATTCCGGACGGCGTTTATGAGTTCGAGGATTTTCTTGACAACGATGGCATATCGGAGAGGGCGATACGCATCCGGGCCACGGTCAAGGTTGACGGAAGCGATATCGAGGTGGATTTCTCGGGCACGGATTCTCAGGTTGCTGGGAGCGTGAACGCGAATCTGGCGGTAACGATGTCTGCGGTTTATTACGTCATTCGTTGTCTTGTGAGGCTGGACATCCCGTTCAACGCGGGGTGCATGCGACCAGTTACGATAGTTGCTGAGGAGGGCAGTTTGGTGAATGCGCGACATCCAGCCGCGGTCTCCGCTGGGAATGTAGAGACGTCGCAGAGGATAGTGGATGTTGTTCTCGGGGCGCTCTCTAAGGCTATCCCGGAGACCATTCCCGCAGCGGGTTGTGGCACGATGAACAACGTTACGCTTGGCGGGACTGACCCGCGAACAGGCGATTATTTCGCATACTACGAGACGATTGGGGGAGGTATGGGCGCGAGCGCTAGAATGGACGGGCAGAGCGCTGTCCACACGCACATGACGAACACCATGAACACCCCTGTCGAGGCGCTTGAGCGAGCGTTTCCGCTCAGGGTGAGGAGATACTCGGTTCGGCGAGGTTCAGGCGGCGGGGGGAGACACTCGGGGGGAGACGGGATCGTCCGCGAGATCGAATCGCTCTGCGTGGGCAGCGCCTCGATCATCTCAGAGCGTCGCAAGTTTGCGCCTTATGGCTTGCATGGGGGTGAACCGGGCGAGCGAGGCAGGAACACATTGATGCGAGAAGGTGAGACCGAAGCGCTGCCATCGAAGTGCAACATTGCCATAAGACCCGGAGATGTCCTACGCATCGAGACGCCCGGAGGCGGAGGCTTCGGCCGTGCGGAGGAGGATTGAGTGTCGGCCCAGGGTTTCAGTCACATCCCGTATGGGGAGTATTCCTTCTTTCCGCCCGGCGTGTTTCGTATAATGCAATGCGCTTGATACGTTGAAGAAGCACGAAGAGACTGGAGAGTCCGTTTCGCCATGACAGCTCGCTTGCCCAAGGGGAAGCCTCGTGCGGGGACCAGGCAGAAGACGAGTCCGCCATCTGCCAGTAATAAGGGTGGGAAGCCTACGGGCTCCGCGAAGCCCAGGAAACCGAAGGGCGCAAGCAGGGCTAAACCAGGTAGGGCTTCAGGAACGCCACGAATGAGGCGAAGAGGCAAATCCATCTCGCCGTTCGCCTTCATACTCGCTGGCCTGTTTGCATTCGCAGTTGCGGTCTTCGGGCTCGATCTTCTACAGGCGAGGTATGGCCGCTCTTTGGTGGGGGTGGAGCTCTACACTTGGGCGCAGGACAAGGGCATGTTCTCCCCCAGCAAGCGGGAGCTCAAGTCCGAGTCGCTGCGAAAAGCGGTCAACGAGGCGCTGATAGAGTCCGGGATTCACAAGAGCAATATGGCTTTTGAGAAGAGCGTGGCGGACGGGACGGTGGACGAGTATGAGTATCGGGAGTTCGAGGCGCCGGCTTCGGCGCGGTTGGACCTGCTCCGTGCGGCGCTTGCGAAAAAGGCGTCAGGGGTGGGCGCGAACGTCGTCGCCTTCGATGAGAGCACTCGTGGGCAGAAGAGGATACTTGCCATTGATCTGGGCTACGGTCGAGTGAAGCGGCAGTGCCTTCTCTTCGTGCAGCGAATGCCTGGGGCAGGAGCTGCCTCGCCGAGAGCCGGTCCGTCCATTGGCGCACCCCTAAAGATTCAGCCTGGGGCCAGTCAGGCCACGGTCTCGAGCGGGACCGCTGAGGTCGCCATCATAGTTGATGATTGTGGTTACAACCTCGCCCTCTGTGAGCGGCTCGTTCAGATAGACTGCCCGTTGACGCTGTCGGTCATGCCCAGGACGCCGTTTGCCGGCGCCACTGCGCGAGCTGCCGAGGCGGCCGGCCATGAGGTCATGCTGCATCTTCCACTGGAGCCGGTTCGGCGTCTGGACCCTCATATCCCGGAGCTCGAGATAAGGTGTGGGCAGAGCGAGCGCGAGGTCGCAGGCTTAGTAAACGCTGCTCTCGATAGCGTCCCCTACGTTAAGGGAGTCAACAACCACGAGGGTTCAAAAGCCTGTGCGGACCCGACAGTAATGCGTCTTCTGATGGGCGAGCTCAAGGAAAGAGGCCTTTACTTTGTCGATAGCAGAACGACCGTTGAGAGCGTTGCCTATTCCATGGCCAAGAGCATGGACCTGAAAGCGTCCAATCGGGACGTCTTCATCGACAACAAAAACGACCGACAGGCAATCAAGGCAGAGCTTGAGAGGCTGCTCACCCTCTCGGTAACGCTCAAGCGCCCCGCTATCGGTCTCTGTCATCTGAGGCGGCCGACGGTCGCGGTCCTCGAGGAGGAGCTGCCGCTCTTGAGAGAGGCCGGTCACCGGTTTCTGTTCGCATCAGAAGTGGTGAAGTAACGCTGATAGAACAGGAGTTTCCCCAATCTTCAGCGGGGCTCGTCGGTTTATTGGCTATATGGGTCTGATTCTGCATTGTTCCAACTGCAATCGGACGCCAGTGGACAGTGTGCATGAGGACGCCCTGAAGGGGCGGAACGTGAGTAGCCGTAGGTGGAACCTACGGAATGAAACGGACAAGAATCTATTAGTCCCAAAGGCCTCGGGCAATCTCGTAGAGATTGCCCGAGGCCTTTGGAGGAGAGGCTTGTCAGCCGGCACAGATTCCCCACGTTACACGTGGGGCTATTCACGTCAATCCCCTTTCGGGGATTTGCAGTGGGGTTATGTCCTAAGGCTTTGCTGTGAAAAGAACAACGCGCAGCCGTTGTCAAATCCCCAGAAGCGAAAGCCGTGCCCTGAACTACTCCAAGTCAGAATGGGGAAACTCCTCGATACCGGCCATGCACCGTCATTGGCCACGGCCCTGTCTTCTCTTCTGTTTGGCATCAGCCGGGAGGCCAGGCCATCTTACGGCCGCCGAGCACATGGACATGCAGATGATCGACGGCCTGTCCGGCGTCCTCTCCTGCGTTCAGGACAAGCCTGTAGCCGCCTTCTCGGACTGATTCCATGTCAGCGATCTTGGCGCTTGTCTGGAGGAGTTTGGCCAACAGCGGAAGGTCCTCCGGGGCGCAGTCGGCGATGCTTGGGATGTGTTTTCTAGGGATGACAAGCACGTGCGTCGGGGCCTGAGGATTGATGTCGCGAAACGCGACAACGTCCTCGTCGCTGTAGATGACTTGGGCCTTCATCTCCGCGCGGGCTATCTTACAGAAAATGCATTCGGTCATGGCGCCTCCAATACTTTTTGTTTGGGTGTTTCTTAAGCATTCTTGCAGAGGTAACGATATAGATCAACAGCTGGGTTATTATTGAGTGAGGTGAGGCCTTAGGAGAGTGAGCGGAACTTCGATGGCAAAAGTAGCGTCGAGCATAAAAGTCCTTGTGGTTGACGATCAGGACTGCCTTGTAGAGCTCCTAGCGGACATTGTTAATGGCCTTGGGTTTGGCAGCGAGATGGCGCACGACGGGCTGGAGGCTATCGAGAAGTTCGATAGCGGCGATTTCCAGATGGTCATTACTGACATTAAGATGCCGCGAATGGATGGCATTGAGTTGATGAAGCGGATCAAAGAGAATCGGCCAGATGTGCCGGTGATTGCAATTACGGGGTATGGTTCCGAGGGCACGGAGGAGGAGCTTGTCTATGATGGCGTTGATGGCTTTCTGGAAAAGCCCTTCCGCGTGGCTAAGATAGAGGGAATAGTATGCGATGTGTTAAGGAAATACGAGTTGCTGGACTGAGCGAGGCGCCCTTCAGCCGATGCGCTCTTTAGGACCGTTTATGGAGATGTGCCCGAAGAGGCTGCGGTTCTCTTTTCTTGCTCTCTCTGTCGTGGTGCATTTTACCGTTGCCTCTCTCCTCCTGTCAGCCACGCTCAGCCGGCACCATTGCGCACCTGTGCCGTCAGAGCTTAGGGTGCGCCTGGCGCCCGCCGTGGTCCATCAGCAGGATGAAGAGCCTGCGGAGATGCTCCCGAAATCGTCCGAACCCGAGAGGACCCAGACCGCTAAAGAGGCAGAATCTAAACACGCGTCAATACTCAAGTCGAACACCAAGAGTGAGTTGCAAAAGGCCCGACCCAAACCTCACCCCATAACGCACGAAGCTGCGAGGGTATCCACGCCGATGCGTCTGGATGGGCAACGCTTCGAGTATCCCTACTATCTCAATGTGCTAAAGAGCAAGCTTGCCGAGGCGTGGCTGTATCCGTCAGACGCGATTGCCGGCAAAAAAGCGCTGCGTGCAAAGGTGGCATTCTTAATTCACCGCAACGGCGGCATTGACCAGATGAGGGTGGAGCACTCCTCAAAAAGTCCTGTCTTTGATCGGTCTGTTCTCAGGGCGGTCGAGGCGGCGGCGCCATTTCCTCCCTTGCCGGACGGTTACAAAGAAGAGACATTGGGCGCGCTGTTTGTTACTTTCGAATATCACAAGTAGCCGTGGGGGGATGTGATGCTTGCTCTTCGTGAGGCGGTTCTTGTCGAGGCGCCCTGACGGTTGGTCGGTCTGCTTGTCAGTTGCGGCGTTGGTGTCTCTTGCCGTGTTCGGACATTATGGATTCGCTCGGGGCAGAGGCATATACCTCACCATTAGCGAGTCGGGGACGAGGCTCATTAGGGTGTGTCTTGCCGGGCCGGTGGAGGCCAAGTCGCAACCTGTTCTCCGGACGACGCGCGATGTTTTGGAGTTTGACATAACCCAGTCAAACCGCTTTAGGCTTGTGAAGGCTGGCCCAGAGGTTGTCAGGGGTGCCCGGCTTGGGGCGAGAGCTTCTTGGGGACATACCACCCAGTCAGGGCGTGCCGCGGACGTTTTCGTGGTTTGGGATGCGAGCTTTGGGGACAGTGGTTTTACGTTCAAAGGCAGAGTGATAGACGCAAGGACACAGAAGAAGGTTTTTTCAAAAGTTTTCTCGGTGCCGATGGCTCAGCAGCGAGCTGTTCTGCACCAATTCGTTGATGAGTTGGGGCTGATGCTTTCTGGCAGGAGCGGGACGGCACATTGCAGGCTAGCCTTTGTCTCAGATTGGAGTGGGTGCAAGGAGCTTTTTAGCGCTGACTACGATGGGCGCGACATGCGGCAATGGAC
>DATLAJ010000116.1 GCA_035527515.1 bacterium | reverse complement strand
GCGATTGTCCGACGCCTTAGGGGTTTCTTGGGTTTCTGTTTCGATCCGTAGGTTGAAACCTACGGCTACTCACGTTGTGCCCCTTCAGGGCATTGAGAGATCGCCCGCAAGCAGTCAGCGTCCCGCCGTCAGATCGTAGAGCTCTCATGGACCACAATCACCCAAGCTCAGCCGCCCAGCAACAGTGGAGGCAGCTAAAGACAGATTACTATGAAAACTCCTCCTCTTAATCCTTGACGGAGCATCTGTTCCACGGCGATAATCTCCCTGAATCGACAAGGTAGGAAACCATGATCAAGTTCACGCTGCACGACATTTTCGGCTATCTGCTGCCCGGCATCATTACACTGGCGGCGCTAACCGTGTTGAGTTGGTCCTTTTGCTTTCCTTCACACGAATTGTCGCTTTCATGGCTTGCCGATCAGAAATGGCCATTCTTTGCCTTGGTTCTTCTACTCGCCTACTTTCTGGGACACGTGGTTGCCTGTATTGCAGCGATGAGCATGCACTATGGCACAATGGAAGATTCGCTTCCGACAAACGTCGCGGACTCGATAAAGCTCAAAGCAGGCGATATACTCGGTACCCGATATGACAAGGCCAGCGACTCAAAGGCTCAGGACTTGCTGAACGCGATATGCGATAACTACAATCTTCGGCACGACAAACAGCCGTACCGAGAGATACGAGAGATGTTGTTGTATAGAATAGATTTCTGCCGAGGCCTGACTGTTTCGTTTCTCGTGCTGGCCTTCTCTTTCATGGCGAGAAGCGTAATCCCGGGTGGGGGCTTTGAGCTCGGGCATGTGAAAAAAGACTTAAATTGGCCAGTGGTCTTGACAGTGATCGTCCTTTCGCTGATTGGGTCTTCTGTTAGTTACGTTCGGTTCCGGCGTTTCAGGCGGCTACGCCTAACGCAGATCGCGGCAGCCTTTCTCGTATTGCAGCACGAAAGGGCACCCAAATACCCACCCGAGAACGCCGACCCAAAACCACCTGAGAAACCAAACCCATGCCGGGAAGAATGAAGGAATCTAGCGTGCAAGACCCCGCGTTGGCCGCGTTCGAGGCGGCGATCCGCGAGCGGCTGGGCGAGCGTCTGAAGCAGATGATCCTGTATGGCTCACGGGCCAGAGGCGATAACGATCCCGATTCGGACTACGACATCCTGCTGGTCGTGGATGAGGTTACACGCGAGGTCAACCGCATCATTGATGACGTTGCGGGGGACTGTTTCTGTGAGTACAGCAGGCTGTTCCCTGCGATAGCCGTGTCGGAGAAGGAGTTTCAGGAGCGTCTCTATTGCCCGTTGTTCATGAATGTCCGAAGGGAAGGGCTGGTCCTCTGAACGAGAATGAAAGCCTGAGTCGAGAGCTGAGGCTAATGCTCGGGAAGGCGAGAGAGGATATCAGTCTGGCCTCAAAGATCGTTGACGGAGGTCCTTACCGAGTTGCGTCATCCAGAGCATATTATGCGGCCTTCTACGCAATGCAGGCTGCCTTGCTGTCGATGAATATCACGAGATCGAAGCACAGCGGCGTCATAAGCGCCTTCAACCTGCAATTCGTCAAACCTGGCGTATTCCCGCCCCATTTCGGCGCGCTAGTCTCTGATCTTTTCCGCTATCGAAACATTGCAGACTACGAATTCGAGCACAGGATCGGCGAAGCTGAAGCTAGAAGTCTCATCCATGCGGCGGAGGAGATCGTGGCTGCGATCACGGATTACCTCGTCAGTAAAGGACTTATTGACTCGTCGGAGGACGAGGGGCGCGAGCACTGAAGATCTATGGGTGGAGGAGTGAAGATGGCTGGGCACGCTGCGAAAGACCGCGCTCTGGCCGACTTTGAGCGGAGGGTAGTCCCTGGCAGGCAAGTTGAGAGACAAGCTTGAATAAGCGAGGCGTTCTCTTGTCCCTGCGGTCAGTCTTATTGACCACGGACAGTATGACTTCGCGTTTTCCTAGTTATGTTACGCCACTTTTGTTCATAGGAGGCGGTCCCGCTAATGGAGGACACGGTCTTGTCAATACATAAGGCTGCGATAAGCGCCTTCAACAGTGAGTTGGCTTCATGAGCGCGGTCTCAATGGGCTCGCGGCACAGTTACACCCGGCGATCTGATTATTCGGGGTTACTAGTTCCTTCCCATTCTTTTATGAATTCTGGTATAGTGCGGAAAAGTGCTTTTAGAGGGAAAACGATACGGAAGAGAACATGATCCTAGCGAGAAAATCGCAGATGAAGTACTACCGGATCCCTCTATATGTCCGAACCGATAAGGGTGAGTATGTGCTGTACAAGCCCGAAGGCATGTTGTTAGCGGATATGCGCGTCGACAGCGGGAAGTTCCCGTCGGCGCTGTTTTTGAGAGAGGAGGACAAGTTGCAAGGAATCAGGGAGCTTCAGCAAGCGTTCAATCAAGAGTTGAGACAGAACATCAAATCGCAGGATATAGCGAAGACAAAAACTATTCTTGTTGACCTGGTTCGGGAGACGTTGACGGAGCCGCGTTCGGGGAGCCTCGAGGGCCTAGTCGATACGGTGGATATTCTGACTGTTGAATGTGCCCAAGACCCAGCAGTGTTGAAGACTCTGGCCAACGTCTATTTCAAGGACTACACCACTGCGATACACTCGGTGAACGTGATGGCCTTGACATTGGCCTTCAGTCTTTACTCCCAGCAGTCGCTTGAGAGCAGCAAGATTATGGGTCTTGCGGCGCTTTTGCATGACGTTGGCAAGACCGGAATCGATCAAAAGATCATCAGGGCCAACAGGAGGCTGACGGACGAGGAGTTTGCGGAGATGAAGAGGCATCCCACGATAGGATATAAGATACTCAAGGAGTGCGATTTCGCGAACGAGGCGATCCTTGACGGAGCGCGCGAGCACCATGAAAAGCTGGATGGAAGCGGGTACCCTAGAGGGATATCGAGGGTATCCGTCGCCGGCCAGACCATCGGATTAGTTGACTGTTACGAGGCGGTCACGAACGACGACAGGCCCTATAGAAGCGCGATGGACCCGCTCGAGGCGCTTAAGCTCGTGAAGAGGGAAGTAGAGGCGGGGAAGTTCGACAGTCGTCTATTCGAGAGGTTTGCGCACAGCCTCGCCAAGTAGGGAGGGTTGCCTTACGGCCTTGAGCGTTGCGTTGCGGCAGGTTCTTTGCGGCAAGAGGGCCAGTCGATACGCGGCCGCGGGTCGTTGAACCTACCGTCCTTCAGAAGCGCGAACAGCAGAGACGGATGCTGCGTGAGTCCGCTTTGGCCAGAGAACGCTATTTGCTGCCCAACCTTTACACGAGCGCCTGGCCTCACAAGCGCCGCCGCCAGATGGGAGAAGACAGTCATCTCCGAAGCGCCGTGGGAGAGCACAACTGTCAGGCCAAAGCCGGGAGCGCACTCCGCCAGAAGGACCTCCCCATCGCCGACGGAGAAGACTGGGGCGAGCGGCTCGACATCGAGTTCTGAACCGAGAGTTATCCTGATAGGAGGTTCCTTGTTCTTGGGCGCCTCGGCAGGTGGTGAGGCGACTGGAGCTGGGAGACGCCGGGACAATCCGCCGTATGTCCTGTCGCAGGTTTTGCTCGCGTTTTTCAGTGCTGAGAGCAGTCTCGCCCGGCAGAACGCAGCGGTCTGAGAGCATTTCATCTTGTCATTGATCTCCTGATAGAGGCTCGCAAGAAAATCCTCTCTGCTTGACCGTGAGGCATCGAGCTGCTCTTCTTGAGCCGCGAGCTCGGAGCGAAGCTGAGCTATCTCGGCGAGTGTTTGTTGCTGCTTGGCCTGGAGCCGCTCTTGTGATGAGCGAGCCTCAACGAGAGCATTTGAGAACTGCGTAAGGATAGCTCGGACAAAACAGGCAAACTCGCATCTTGCCTCATGAGTTGAGCCGCGCTCCTGCACAACAGTCATATCGGGCCTGAAGGTCGCCCAGACGGGGCATTCACAGGTAAGGTCCGCTGCGGTTTTCTGTAGCGTTACAATGTGAGACTTAGTGCGAGAAAGACGCGCGATTATCGCGTCCATCTCCTCGTTTTTGGACTGAACCTTCGCTGAAATGATCAACGACTCGGTCTGTCCGACCAGCAAGTTGAGGTCGGCTGTGGCGAATTCAGTCCACATCTTGGCAAACGAGGCACCCACGCCGGCCGGACACTGAAACAACCCTGTTCGCCCGTCGTCGTTTGTGTAGGTTTTCAGACTCGCTTGAAGATGCGCCAGGACGGGATTGGGGACGGCTGCCTGGGCTATTTGCTTGCCGAGCACAGGTGCAGGCAAGACGGAGATAAGCAGGGCATAGATGAACGCGAACGTTTTTATGATGCCAGTCATGGCTGAATAGAGTTAGTCTGCGCTCTTGCGCTCGCATGTTCTACGAAGGGGTCGAAGTCTCGGAACCGGGACCGCACTATGATGAGTAACGGAAGAAGACT
Source organism: bacterium (assembly GCA_035527515.1). Taxonomy (NCBI): domain Bacteria; species bacterium. The sequence continues at coordinate 15,372 of DATLAJ010000116.1, read as the reverse complement.
TATGGCAGCAGCGGCCAATCCTATGAGAATAACATCGATGGCGGCGAGCTGGGGAGCGAATAGCCCGGTAAGTTCAGCAGTGATGCCGCCGGAATAGGCCAACTTAATCGGAAATATGAGCCGCCACGCGGCAAATGCAAGAACCATTCCGATGACCCACTGCAAGACGCCATAGCAGACAAAAGGTCCAGCAACGGTCTTGAGGCCTGCCCCGGCAAGCTTCATTATGCCCACCGCATCCTTGTTTGCCTCGATGAGCGCTCTGCCACCCGTGACGAATCTCACAACGACAAGCAAGCAGCATGCGCAAAACAGCGCCAGCACCAAGCGCTTGAAACGGCCGAGCAGTTCTGACAGCCCAAGAAGCGGGTCGCGTGGGAAATAGACTGCCAGCACGTCAGGCCGCGAGCGAAGATCGCTCGTGAATTGCCCGAGGCTGTCTCTGGAGGCTGTTTCAGGGGCGATATGAACATCGAGCACTTGGGGGGCAACACCAGGGGGAGGTTGGCCAAGAGTATCTGCATCAAGCCCGAGTGAGCTGCACAGGTCCGAGAAGTACGAATTGAAGGGGCGCTGCTTGACTCTCTTTACGACATTCTGCGACTTGGCCCAAGAGATGAGAGCTTCAACGCGTGCAGGTTCTAACGAGCCCGGCGCATACACAGTGAGACGGTCAGCGGCCGCTATCTTCTCGGCTAGATGTGCGTCTGCGTTGCTTATGGCAAAGAGATACGTAAGTGTGAAAGCAAACACTGCAAGCGCCACGGCGCTGAGAGCGAACTGTAGCCAGGCAAGACGAATCGCCCGATAGGCTGACGACAGAAAAAAGGCAAGGGGTTGTCGGACCCTATCCCTGCTCTGCCGCGTCATCCTTCTCTTTTGCTGGCTCCTTTTCAGTGTCTCCGCTGTCGGGCGGTTTCTCCTGGTTCTTCTTGGCTTCCTCGACGAAATTGAGGCGGAGGTTTGTGAGCACAGCATCCAAGACCGTCTCCTCGTCCTTGTCGAGATTGCCCTTGGTCTTCGCCTTTAGCATCTCGAGCATGGCTATCGATGACTGGGCGTGCTCGAGGTTCCTCTCGATCTTGCCTGTCATCGGATTCGCCATCTTGCCTAGCTGCGCCATCCCGGCAGCCGCTATTGATTGAACCAACCCCAGAAACGTCTGCGTGTACACCTTGTTTTCTTGCTCTGACTTGCCCACACCCATCTCGACCTCCTGTTTGGTCTGTTAGTTGGTGCCTTTCTGCTCAGTATATTCTTTGCATATTACCGAGACCGATGCAACCTTGTCCCCCTCAAGCAGGGATTGAAGCTTCACTCCCATCGTTGCTCTGCCAGTTATTCGCACGCTTTTCCGCTCCAGCTTGAACCTCAGCGTCTTGCCGTTGTGTGTGATCATGATGACCTCGTCACCATCGTTGACCTGAACGATACCAACGACTTGGCCATTCTTCCTCGTGCATCTAATGTTGATCAACCCGTAGCCACCACGGTTCTGAGGTCTGTAATCTGAGGCGCGGCTTCTCTTGCCATACCCATTCTCGGTCACGGTGAGTATGGTCGTTGTCTCCGAGAGCACTTCCATACCGATCACCTCGTCATCGCCCCGGAGGCGCATTCCTATCACGCCCCGAGCGGAACGGCCCATTGAGCGAATCTGCTTCTCATCGAAATGTATCGCAACCCCCTTGCGCGTCCCGAGAAATATATCCTGTTCGCCATTAGACAGCCGCGCCGAGACGAGGCTATCCCCCTCCTTCAAACCAACTGCAATGATCCCGTTGGACCTGATGTTCCTGAACGCCAAGATGGGTGTTTTCTTGACCTGTCCGTGCCGTGTGGCCGTTAGTAGATACTGGTCACTCTCGAAGTCGAGGTTTCTCAGCGGGAAGATCGTGCGTATAGTCTCCTCTGGCCTTAGGTTGAGTAAGTTTCTTATCGCTCGCCCCTTGGCGTTCCTCTCCCCGCCCGGCAAGCTGTAAACCTTCAGAAGATGAACACGGCCCTGGTCAGTGAAGAACATGACCCAGTCGTGTGTCATCGTGGTGAATATCCTCTCGATAAAGTCCGCCTCTTTAGTCGCCATCCCATAGGAGCCCTGACCTGACCTGCGCTGGGCCGTGAACAGCGAAAGGGGTGCCCGCTTGATGTAGCCTGACCTCGTCGCCGTTACGACCATCTCCTCCAATGGGATCAGCTCCTCGTCAGTTACCGCATCCTCTGCCTCGATTATCTGAGTGCGGCGCTTGTCCCCATATTTCTTCTTAACTTCCTTCAGCTCGTCCTTAACGATGCCGAGTATCAGGCTCTCGTCTGCCAAAACGATTTTCAGATACGTGATCTGTTCCTTAAGGTTTGCATACTCCTCGTCCAGCTTCTCCCGCTCGAGCTTAGTCAAATGCTGGAGTTTCATCTCAAGAATCGCCTTCGCCTGGACGGCGGTCAGCTGGAACCGGCCCATCAACTGGCCCTGCGCCTCCTCCACGCTCGCCGACTGCCGGATTGTAGATATGATAGCGTCCAGGTTATTAAGAGCTATCTTGAGGCCTTCGAGGATGTGCGCTCGTGCCTCGGCCTTTTTGAGCTCGAACTTGCACCTGCGGTTAACCACAGTCTCCCGAAACTCCACAAACGCATGAAGCATCTGCTTCAAGCTAAGCAGCCGAGGCTGGCCCTGAAGAAGCGCCAGCATGTTCACGTTGAATGAATCCTGAAGCGCCGTGAACTTGTATAGCTGGCGAAGTATCACTTCCTCCTGAGCATCCCGCTTCAGGTCGATAACGATCCGCATCCCCTGCCGGTCCGATTCGTCCCTGATGTCCGCTATACCCTCGATTCGCTTGTGATGAACCAGCTCCGCTATCGAGAACACTATCGCGCTCTTCTGCCTCTGATATGGCAGCTCGCTGAAGACAATTCTTGTCCTGCTGCCTTGTGGGCCGAAGCTCTCGAAATCTGCCTTTGCTCGCATCATGATCTGGCCGCGGCCAGTCTCATAGGCCTGTTTTATCCCCGAACGACCAAGAATGAAGGCCGCTGTTGGGAAATCGGGACCCTTAATCGTCTCCATGAGCTCCAGCACGCTAATCTGCGGCTCGTCGATCAGGCGTATCAGACCATCGACCACCTCCGAAATGTTATGAGGCGGAATCTGTGTGGCCATCCCGACCGCGATCCCGCTCGAGCCATTGATTAGGAGGTTCGGTATTCTGGCCGGCAGCACAGCCGGCTCCGTCGTTGTGGTGTCGTAATTGGGCACGAAATCCACGACGTCCTTGTCAATATCCGCCAGCATCTCCTCGGAAATCCGGTCGAGCCGCGCCTCGGTGTAGCGCATCGCCGCGGGCGGGTCGTCATCGATCGAGCCGTAGTTGCCCTGCCCGTCGATGAGCGGGTACCTCAGCGAGAAATCCTGAACCATCCGCACCAAGGCGTTGTAGATCGCGTCGTTGCCGTGCGGATGATACTTGCCCATCGTATCGCCGATGATTCTTGCACATTTCTTGTAGGGCCGATTGTAGGAGAGGCCCAGGTCCTTCATCGCGTAGAGTATCCGACGCTGGACTGGTTTGAGGCCATCACACACGTCCGGCAGAGCGCGAGCTACGATCACGCTCATCGCGTATTCAAGATACGCTGTCTTCATCTCCTCAGTTATGTCACGATCGATAATCTGTTGTGCCCTAACGTCCATTCTCAGTTTTCCACATTATTTCTTATTTTTACATAAGGGCGATTCTTGACCGCACCTTTCCTTAAACACAGAATGTACACCAATGTAAGAGCTGACGCAACATTCGCATGTTGAGATGAGTCGTCGCTCGAGGCGGGCCTAGGTTGTTCCAAGCTACGGCCTCGAGATGGGATTAGCATTGAGAGGTCGCGTTGAAAGAATCTCGGATGGACCATGGGGAAGTTCGTAGATCGTCCATTAGGAGCTTGACAATTAGATGGGGGAGCTATCAAATACAATATGGATATGGTAAAAACATGCTACATAGATATGGTACAAGATGTGCTCCGCCATTGCGGAAGCTCTGAAACCATGCTTTGAAAATGAGGAGGTAAGCGGATGCGAAACGTATTCTTCAACGTGCTTTGCCTGGGTCTGGTGATGCTTTTGTGCGGGCTGTCGGGCGGCGCTTTCGCCCAGGAGCAGCCAAATGTTTTTATATACGTCCTGAACCCTCTAACCGCTAGAGAGGAGCCGGACGAGAACGGGGATTTCTTGATCGAGTGGTTGGATGGCGATTTCGGCTATATCAGCCTCTTTCGCGACTCGGATAATCAGGAGGGTGGAGAGACTCTGATAACGCCCTTCCCCTTGCCGGCCCTGGACTTCAAGGACCTTACGTGGAACACCAACAACCTACCGAACCTGACGGAGTGGTACATTGTTGGCAAGATCAGGCTGTCACTGGATGAGAACGAGCCCTGGATTCAGACAAGCTACAGCCTGGGAACCATTTACATAAATCGGGTAACCGAGCCTGTGATACATGTTGGCCCTGATGCGGATGTAACGGCCGACAGAGGCATCACACTTCCATTTCAGCTGAGAGGCGTAGGCTACTACTGGCTGTTCTATGACGTTGACAGGGAGCCTGGGGGTGAGGGTCAGATCATGGGGCCATCAGATCCTTTCATGTATGTAGACTACGCTCCCGGCATCTATGAGTGGGACACCAGCGACCTCCCTGACGGTCAGAGCTATTACATTGTTGGCAAGACCAAAATGAATCTGCTCGATGCCAATTGGTCCTATTCTGAGGCCTCGCTTGGCCGGGTGACAATTGACCACACTCAGCATTACGAGATCAACGTGCAGGAGCCGGGCGGGAGCGTCTATCTGCCGGTCGGAGAGACCTTTACGGTGGAGTGGGACGACCAAGACCCGAACGTCTCCGCCTATGTCCTCATTTATACCGACACTGACATAGACGGCGACCCCTCAGACGACGTGAGACGCTCTCTCTTGCCGATTACGGTGAGCGACAGGCAGAACCAGTTCACCATGGCATTCACCGACTTGAGCGACCAGCCCGGCAACACCTACTACGTCATCGCCAGGATCAAGGAAAGTAGCCAGGACGATGGAGGCGAGACGCTGGCAGAGGGCTTCAGTGATGGGACGATCACTCTTTACAACAAGTCAACGCAGGACACTACCCCGCCCGCGGCAGTTCAAAACTTGAGAGCAGAGCCTCGGGGGGACGGTTCAACGATCACTCTCAAGTGGACGGCGCCCGGAGACGATGGCAATTACGGAACAGCCTCGTCTTACGACATCCGTTACTCGACGAGCATATTTGAGAGCGACTCGGACTTCCAGAGCGGGACCTCCGTGCCCTATGTGGACCAAAAGACTGGGAACAAGCCGCTTCGGTCTGGATCGCCGCAAAGATTGGACGTTGGTGGGCTTGACCTGGCGACTGTGTATTATTTCGCTCTCAAGACGACGGATGACTCAGGGCAGACTTCGCCCATGTCCAACATCGCTTGGACTGATTCGATGCCGGTCGTGCTTTCGTCGTTCGAGGCGGTGCCTGGCTTCGAGAGAATCACGCTGAACTGGACGACGGCCTCAGAGACCGATGCCTTGGGCTGGCATGTAGCGAGGCGCGATGATGCTAAAGGCATATTCCATACAATCACAAGCCAGATGGTCCGGGCGGCCGGGACGAGTTCTGAGCCGCACAGTTACACCTACACTGACGCCGACGTCTCGTCTGGTATTACCTACTACTACAAGCTGTTGCTCTACAACCTTGATGGGAGCAAAGAGGAGAGCAAGATAGTTAGCTGCTCGCCGTTTGCGGCCCCGTCAGGCCCTACGTCCGATTCGTATCCATTGATTCTCGGAGGTGGGTTTGTGGGCTCGGTCGTAAACTCGTCCACGGGCGGCAGTCTCACAGTCATGGCTATTGTGGACCCCTACACCGGTTCAGGTGAGATCGAGAAGGTCGAGCTATCCTACAAGGGCATCCCAACGGGAATACTCCTTTACGACGATGGGACGCATGGAGATGATGTCGCAGGGGACAATACATTCCATAACACGATAGACGTTGAGCCCGGCCTTGCGGCCGGCAACTACGTGCTCGAGATCGTTGCGACCGACACTGATGGCAACCAGAGCCCAGTGTTCCCGTATGTTACGGTCAGATAAGCCAGAAGGCTTAGACGACGGACACGACTGTTTAGCGATAGCGGCGAAGAAGTCTCCGCCTGGTAGGTCATTTGTGAACCTGGGCGTCGCTCAAGGCTAGCTAGAGCGGGCAGAATTATTTTGAGATGATTCTCTCGGGCGCCAAGTCCTCGAGTGAATCAGGGAATTATGAACGTCAAGAGCCTGCATCCATGGAACGTTTCCTACGCTGATGCAGTGAAGCTTCAGCGCGAGCTTGCCGAAAGAGTTATTCAGCAGTCGAGCTTGACTCTCGACTCCATTCGGCTTGTCGCTGGAGCTGATGTCTCCTATTCAAGGGCCACGAATCGCTGCTACTGCGCAGTGGTCGTGTTGAGCTTCCCGCGACTCGAGCTGGTCTGCCAGAAGTCGGCGATAACGGACGCGGCTTTCCCCTACATACCGGGGCTTCTATCGTTCCGTGAGATTCCGGGCCTCGTCAGGGCTTTCGAACGCCTCGATACCATTCCGGATGTGGTCATTGCCGACGGCCAGGGCCTCGCCCACCCGAGGCGATTGGGACTGGCGTGTCATCTGGGACTTGTGCTGGACATGCCCACGGTGGGCTGCGCCAAATCGCGGCTCGTTGGCGAGTTCGAGCAGCCGGGGCAAAAAAAAGGCTCAAGCACAGACCTTATGCACAGAAAAGAGCTCGTCGGAGCTGTTCTGAGGACCCGCACCAATATCTCGCCCGTCTTCGTCTCAATAGGGCACAAGATCGGTCTGCAAACGGCCATCAAGCTCGTGCTTGCGTGCTCGCCAAAGTTCAGGCTGCCTGAAACGACGCGGGCCGCGCACAACACAGTAATCAACATGATGAGAGATAATGAGACAGTAGATTCCAAACATATAAATGCAAAGGAGGCTAAGTTTCAAAAATGATCATAGTAACCACTAGCGAGATCCAGGGCAAAAACATCGTCAAAACGCTGGGCCTGGTCAAGGGCAACACCATCCGTGCGAGGCACATCGGCGAGGACGTGATTGCAGCGCTCAGGACCGTTATCGGAGGTGAGATATCTGAGTACACCAAGATGCTCGCTCAGGCTCGGGATGAGTCGCTTCGTCGGATGGAAGAGGACGCACAGAAGCTCGGCGCCAACGCCATCGTCTCGGTGCGCTTTTCCACGTCATCGATCATGCGAGGCGCGGCGGAGCTTCTGGCCTATGGGACTGCCGTAGTCGTGGAGTGATTGGCAAGTTCTTTGAAACTGTGCCGCCTGGGGTCACCATGCGTTCGATTTAGGTCTGGAGTTACCGTCTGGTCCGCATTCAGCTGATTGAGAATGTAATCGTCTGTGGTCAGGAGGAATAAGTGATGACGCGTTCGATTCTGCTGTTTGCACTTGTGTCTCTTCAGTTGTGCTGTCTTGGCACTTTCTTGCAGGGCCAGATCATTGGGTCGCTCGATGAGCCGTTTCGGGAGCCTGGGTCAATGGTCTGGGTGTGGGCGGTTACGAGCAAAATTGAGCAGGGGCTCGGGTGGAATTCCTGTGCCTATCAGTTTTTCGGGGAAAGGCCGAGAAACATAAACACCTGCGGGGGAGACTTTCGGGATTCCCCGTATCCAGAGCCACGTACGGCCTATTAGACAAAGGTGATTTTAGGGAGGTCGATGATGCTGCATCTGGTCAGTCGATTGCTGGTTTTTGTATTAGCGTTGTTCTGTGTCGCGACTTGGCCTTGTTTGGTGCACGGGGCCTTATTCGTCAATCTAACGAACACTGACCGGGTCAAAGGCGTTGCAGCCGAGTCAGAGTGGTTCTGGGCGGCAACAGAAGGTGGGCCAGTGAGGGTGAGGCAGTCTAGCGGCGAGCAAGTTGCGCTCCTTAGCATGAAGAGGGGCCTTGGAGCTGAAGATTACTGCCGGGTCGCTCTCGGCGCCGCTGGGACTGTCTGGTTCGTAGGCCCTGAAGCGGGCGTGGCCTGCTTTGACGGCATTAGTTGGCTGGATTGCGGCCCTCCGCCGTCAATGCTTGGGTTCTGGTATGGTTTTTATGACGACGCCGGCGGCGGCGAGATGGAGTGTGACAGCTTTGGAAACGTCTGGATTCTCGGCAGAAACGTGATATTGCGCTTCGATCCAATCAAGAATGAATGGGAATCTCTCTTCTCGCAGAACAGGGAGTACTACTCGCCCTGTTTCGCCGTTGCGAACGATGGTACTGTGTGGTACATGACGCAAATAAGTGGCGAGGTCAATCCCTCCCTTGTGGCGATGCGAGACGGGCAGAAGGTCTACTTCGATGTGCCTGAGGACTGGTGCGGTGGGCCTGCTATGGACGTGGTTGAGATCAGATTAGATGCTCGAGGTCGCGTCTGGGTGCTGAATCCTGTTACTGTAGCCAGGTTCGATGGGTCATCGTGGCAGTGTTTTCAGTGGATTGGGCCCAGCGGGTCCGCAGACGCACGGTCTATGGTTGTGGGGCCGGACCTGAAGGTGTGGATCGGCGCGGAGGATGGCTGCTACATGCTGGACGAGGCCGGCTGGCACCGTTTCTCGACGGCGACCGGTTTGCCTGCTCAGATGGTCTATGAGTTGAGTGTTGACCCGGAAGGGGACCTTTTGGCGGCTTGTGCAGCACCGTCTGATGAGATGAAGGGGCGACCGGCCGGCCTGGCGTTGTACGTTGAGAAGCAGCTTAGAGCCTTGCCATCGCCGTCGCTCATCCCTGCGAACAATGTTGATGGCCTGAAATTTGACGACAGGGGGGACCTGTGGGGGATCGTAGCCGAAGACTTCTACACAGATTCCGTCCTGTGGCGCCTTTCTGGGGACCAAAGCAGCTTCTGGCTGCCTCCTGTCTGGGATGGCCATTGGGGGGGATTGTGCATTGACAACGACACCAAGTGGATCGGTGTCGCTTATGATAGATACTTCTGGAGGTTCGAGGGCGGGGAGTGGGAACAAATCTGGTTGGCAGAGGGTCTGCCCGGGATGGAATACGATATGGAGGTGGACAGCCAAGGGAGGCTTTGGTTCATAGTTTTTCACTCCGACAACACTGGCGTAGTCGGAATGCTGAAGGACGGGGAGTTCAGAGCTTTCAAGCCGCCCTGGCTCCACTCCGCGCTCACGGATATAGCGGTGGACGCTGACGACATCGTATGGATTCCCGCGCGGTACATCTCTACGACCGTCCAACGTCGAGACGGCGCTGTTTTCATCTGCACGGAGACGGACGGCCTAACGCAACTCGACACGGAGAGGTGGGTGGGCCCGGGGGCAGTGTGCGTCTCTGAGGATAACACGAAGTGGTTTCGAGCCCTTCATCTACTAAGCTACTCTGAAGCGTCGGGGTGGGAGAAAAGAGCAGCGCCTTGGGACCCCGTGTGGAACAGTGAGCCTCTCTTCAATCAGCACTATTGCTCGGCACAAGCCCCAGACGGCAAGCTGTGGTTTTCAGAGAGGGGCCAGCTGTGGTCCTTCGATCCGGCAACTTCGGACTGGGTCTGGCTTCCAATTGAACTGTTCGACGAGTGCCCAAGCGACTTAGCTATCGACGCATACGGCAACGTCTGGATAGGCCAATGGGGCATAAGCGTTCTGCTGGCCGACGAGTCCTTGCTGCTGGAAGCCGACGCCGAGTCCGACGCGCTGAAAGGACGCGCCTCGTTATCCTACCTAGGCCCACCGACCAACGTTGACCTCTACGTTGCCATTCAGGCGCCGAGCGGGCAGGTGTTCTACGTGGCGGGTCAAGAGGCAGCGCCTCCGTTTCCGATATTCTATGCGGCGTTTGCTGGGAGCACGGAGTTCTTGCAGCCGGGGCCGAGCTACAGCGGGCCGGGGTCGATACCCAACACCCCGGACATGAAGGACCTCGCTGCGCCTCCATTACCCCTGCCGGACCCACCCGATGGCAACGGTCCGACCGGCCTCGCGCTCTTCGCATACCCCGTGCCGTACTATGCGAACGTCCCGCTCCCCGCATACGGAGCCATCGCCGACCTCATCCTCCTCAACACCACCCTCCCGGACGAGGCCCCAGCCGGCGCATACACATTCCACATCGGCCTCACCGGCCCCTTCTCAATCAGGAACGTCTATCGCTCCGCCTCCGTTACGTTTGAGGTAACGGAATGACGCGGAGACGGGCGTGCAAACCTGCGCAGGGCATAAGCAGCGTGCGCCGAGACCAAGCCGTCCATCTTGTGTTCTCGCTTGCTGTTACTGCGGCCTGAATGCTAATATCTGATCAATCTGACTTGCGTTTTAACGAAATACGATGGGAGACATTCTATGAAGGTAGTCAGCTATTTAGATGTCGAGGCGAGGCCCGTTGAGGCAAAGGGCGCGATTGACGTTACTAAGCGAGTCCTAATCTCAGAGGACGACGGGGCAAAGAACTTCAGGATGCGATGCTTCGAGGTTGGCCCCGGCGGGGCAACGCCATACCATCAGCACCCCTGGGAGCACGAGGCATTCATTCTCGAGGGCGAGGGCGCCTGCGTTGACCAGGGCAAAGCCGAGCGCCCGGTGGGGCCGGGCGATGCGGTCTTTGTCCCTCCCAACGAATGGCATTCTTTCGTGAACAAGAGCGAAAGCACGCTGAGGTTTCTGTGCCTCATCCCTAGCCAGGAGGTTTAAGCATGGCGGCAGCGCCTACCGTCCCCCTGTCCAGCAAATGATGCGGTCCGCACCTGGCCTTCCGGCATTTGCCCTCGCTGGACTACTTTACGGTGTGGCCTTAACGGCAGAGCTGCCACCTCCACAGCCCGCCCAGACTGTCGCAAAAGTGCTCAAGCTCGAGAGCCCTGCACTGTTAATCGAGCTCGATCCGGCCGATGGCGGTTTCCGGCAAGTCAAGAACAAGCTCACGGGATTGAAACTTTTCAAAAGGACCGGCCGTGGGCCATGCTGTGCCTTGATTCTGCACGACGGCTCGCTCTTGACCCCATTCGGGCGCAACCAGTTCCGTGCCATTTACGGCCCGGCGGGGCTCCGATCTCTGCGATTTCAGTTTCCTGATGCTGCTGCACGCGTCAGGATTGACGTCCGCGCCTCGCCCACTTCAAGTGTGATCACGTTCTCCCCCACTCTTGTTCTTGGGCCAGGTTCAAAAGTTGAGGCGCTCGTCTTCCCTATCCTTTCTGGGATGACAACGTTAGGAGACCTGGCAAGCCCGGACTACCTCGCCCACCCATCGGCATCGGGCCTGCTCGTTCGAGACCCGCTCAACACCCTTCGGCCGGACAAGGTGGACCACTATTATGAAAGGTTCGTCCATAGCGAGTACCCAGACGGATACTACGGGTGCCCCATGCAATTCATGTCCTTTTACGACAAGAGACAGGGTGGGTTCTACTTCGGGTGCCACGACCCCACATCTACCCCAAAAGAGTTCGACTTCTTCCGTCCCCCCGGCAAGAGCTATTTACAGATGAAGTTTGTTCACTACGTCTCAAGCCAGGTGCCTCCGGCGAGCGGCGAGCGGAGCCTATTCGGCTACCCGGTCGTGTTTGGAGCCACACATGAGGGAGACTGGTTTCAGGCCGCCGACATTTATCGCTCATGGGTCTGCTCCAAAGGTCCTGGTGCCCCAGTGTGGTGCCGCAACGGACCTAAGCGGGACCAGTCTCCGAAGCAGTGCGCCAGGTGGCTGCAAGAGAAGATCGGACTTGCCACATTTGGCATCAGCTGTCGTCAAGACGAGTCCGCATGGCTGACGGCTCTCCAGAGGGCAGTCGGCCTCCGAATGCTGCACGTTCTTGGATTCGACTGGGAGACAAATGACGACAGCGCCTCCGATGCGGCGTGGGAAGACCTCGAGAACAGGTGGATCAATCCTGCCAATCTGCGGGCGATCAGAAGTTCCGGCAGTGCATTTGCGGTCTTTAAGGTTGATCAGTGGCTCTCGAAGTCGGCTCGGGACTATGCGATATTGAATGGGGACAGTACGGGACACGAGTTCATCGACGGAGATAAGAGAAAGGTCTTCTGGATGTGCCCCGCATCAGCAGACTGGGCGAACTTCTACATCCTGAGAGACAGAACACTTGCCTCAGCGCCCGACTTCGGTTGCGACGCGCTTTACAACGACATCTCGGTGTGCTGCGCAGCGCCGCTCTCGTGCATGAATCCGGCCCATGGACACCCAGCCGGCCCCAAGGGGGCCTACATGATTCGTAACTACCGCGACCTGCTAAAGCGCTCGCACGAGGCGTGCGCGGCCGACAAGGGAGGAAAACGCGTGCCGATGGGGACGGAGGTGATAACCGAGAACTTCATCGATGTGATCGACTTCTGCCAATCGCGGGCGATGGCGGGCGTTCAGGGCGCCTTCGAGTGGTCGGGAGACGCGACAGGTATGGTCAAGGAAATCCCCATGTTCGACTACGTTTATCACGAGTATGGCCCCGTCAGGCTCGACGGGTTTGCGAAATTGGGCCGTCGCTTCGGCGATATATTCTATCTCATCGCTGCGCGGGTATATCTCTGGGGCGCTGTTTTAGAGCTCAACTACGAGTTCAGCAGTCTCGAGCTCTTCCCCGGGATGAGCAGCCCATCGCATTACCTCACCTACGACTACTGGACGCAGTATATCGAGGACAAGAACCCCGAACGGGTGCACAAGCCATACGTGGAGTTCCTGCGCCGGCTGGCGAGGGCAAGGCTAGGTTTTGGCCTGCATTTTTTGTGCTGGGGACGGATGCAGCCTCCGCTCAAGATCGTCTCCTACGTGCCCACACTAGTCCTTGATTACGACCACTACAACGTCTTCCCAGAACACGACAGCCCGCGGTCAGGCGTCATTAGCGCGGACGCCATCGTATCGTCCGGCTGGGCCTCAAGCAGCCGGCTGGGATTTTTCTTCGCCAACATCTCTCAAAAGGATTTGCCTATAAAGTGCCTCTTTGACCCCGCCCGATACCATCTGCGTGGGCCCTACGTCGTGGACTTCGTCAGCGACACCAAACGGCAGCGCATGGGTGCGTTCCGGGGCAAGTCAGAGCTCAAGGCCGTCGTCCCCGCCCGCAATGTAATAATGCTGGAGGTCCGGCCAGACACCTCGGCCAAATAGGGATCAATCCAGTAGGTTATCGCTTGTGGTCAGCTGACATCCCGCGGCTGGTCTCGCTCATCGGGTTCCGAGACTTGTATCCGGCCCTCGGCCTTCACGCGCCCCGTCCGTAGTGTCCAACCGTTGAGATGCTCCAGAATCACCGCAGCAATGACCGCCATCAGGAAGTATGGCCCAAGCGGCAGGACGAGGCCCCCAAACAGCACCGTAGGCTCAAGGAGCTGCCCCGCCCTTTCGGCGAGGTCCCCCGAAATCTGGCTGTTTGCAGCTGGACCCATGAGGCAGTGAATAACGAACCTAAGCGGAATATAGACCACCACTGGCGCCGCTGTCTGCCACAGCCTATTGATAAACGCTCTCAGCCGCCAAAACGTTACAACCGGTAGCAGAATCAGCAGAGCCGGCCAGATCAGCAGGTAGGGGGCTACGAACCGGGCCGCGTAAGCATACCTGGCTCCCATATAGAGTGTCGCGAGGTAGTAAACGCCAAACAATAGCTTAGTCCGCCGCCTCGGGCTTCTGCCCACCGATGCAGCGGAGGCGAGAGTAGCCATCGCAAGCGCAGAGAACTCGGCAGCCAGCTCGGGCAGAGGGGCAGCGCACGAGACAGGGTGCCCTACGGCGCTAGAGACGACGGCTATCAGCGCGTATGTGAACAGGGCCACAAAGGTCAGTCCGGCGTCGAACAAATGCGGCGCAAGGATGGCGAAGGCGAGCAGGAATGATATGCTCGAAACACCGCCAGAAACATGACTCAGGTCGAGAACCCACAACGAGGCAATAAGGAGCAGCACCTGAGGTGTGTGCGTTCTGAGAATCGAGCTGAACCAGGATTTCATGTTGGGATTATCGCCCTGTCCACGGCCCAAGTAAAGTGTCAGAAGAGGCTACCACCGCGCTGCAACCACCCGCCAGACCACCTATAAGGAAGTGAGAGAGTTTTTGGGCACGGGCAAATACGAGCGGCGGGTGGTTTACGCCTCGTCCACGCGGGCGGCGGAGGGTGAGAAATCTAGATTCCAACAATGTGGGTCGGGAGCCTGGCCAGGAACTCGCCGCCTCGGTGTTGGACCGAGATTGGGGAAGATGATCACTTTTTTCAAGTATCCGCTAACAGCCGCTAAACATGTTCATCCTAGGAAGTCTCCTGCCTCCAGTCTAATCATCGGGGTTCGCTCAGGCTAGGCCCATTCATAAACCTTAATAAAATGTGATTGTAAGACGGTTAGTGGTTGCTGTTTGGGTAGAACTTCACACATCGGCGCCGCTCGTCGGTCGTTCATACTTCAGATTGGGAGTAGCCTGACCCGAGCTGTGCGGTCGCCGACGCTCACGATTGCCCCCTTTTCAACATCTGAAGCAATCTGGGGTAGTACTTTTGCGAGCACCGAGTTGACGAGCTCTATCTTCGAGGATGACAGTCTCAGTGAGATGACCGAGGGTCTCGAGGCGCCTGACAGCGCTAGCAGTTCAGAGAAGTCGAGGTCCTGCGTCAAGATGACACGATTGTCCTGTCTTGCCGATGCAAGTATCTTGCCATCTGTCGCGTTGGGGGGAAGACTCTCGCTTACCGGGACAACGTCGTGACCTTGTGATCTCAAGAATTGGACTGTTCTCGCGGAGATGTGTGCATCCGCCAGCAGCCTCATCTAATGGCTAAGGTTCTTTCGCTAGCTAGCCAAGCAGCGTATTTCGCAGCCTGGTAAACATCCTCCTCCACCAGGTCCGGGTAGTCGTTCACGATCTGGGAGGCCGTATAACCATCGCCAAGCAGCTTGAGGATGAACTCCACTGTTATCCTAAGCCCCTTTATCGTGGGTCTCCCCTCGCAGATCTTCGGGTCAACAATGATTCTGTCCAGCATAGATTAGATAATCGCAGAAGTGCGCTTGCGTTTCAATAGCTGACTGGCACGTTGGCCACGTCGCGAGCCTCCCGCCCTCGACGCTCTTCTCATTGACCTTTGCCATCTGCTTGAAGATGCTCATGTTCATGTAATTCCCCCTTTTGATCCACACATTCCCAAGTCCAGCCGATCTTCGCACGTCGAAACATCGAACGTCAACAGAGGTCGCCGCTGCCTCTCATGCATCGCATTACTGCGGCAAAACGTAATCATCATTTGGAGGGGCGGATCAATGAAACTCCACCGAACCGTTG
>DATLAJ010000115.1 GCA_035527515.1 bacterium | reverse complement strand
GGCCAATATCGCTTTGTCTGCTATTCGCCGTCCGTCCGCTCTTCTCCTGACCTCGAGGTAAACAGGACACCGGGAGCAGGTCATCAAGAACCTGTTCTCAAACGGTCGGTTCTTTCCCTCGCAGAACGTGTTATCTACAAGCCAACATGCGACGCCGGGATTCTCGTAGAGCGCGCATTGTGTGGCCTTGCATTGCTTAACCTCCCAGCATCGCGGAAGCGCGGGCTTACTTTGCTCGTCGGACATCCTGTTTTCCCCGAAGTCTAGACCACCACCAAGTGTTTTCCTCGACCGTATCGCAAAGCAACCACCGGCCGCCCCTCTTGACCAGAGTGTAGTTGCTGTCCGCGAAGAGGCAATCACGCATCAGCCGGTCGGAGGTCAAGAGCATGCCCCGAAGGAAGCCATGGCGCATGAACGCCTCGCTCGCAAACGCCGAGCATGACGGATACATGCGGCACGAAGTTGCATCAATGGGTGAAATGAACTTTTGGTAGAACCTTATGAGGTGGCAGCAGGCCGTAGCCTTCGATTGGCCACAGCGGGCCCCTTCCTGCCCTATGGGGTGGCTCGCGGCTCCGAACACGCTCTGGGCTGTCAAGCAGATGACAAGCAAGAACGCCAAACCGAGGCTATCAACGCAGTAGATTGTTATCCGGTTGAGCATTGGAACTGCCCTCGATGGTCAACAGCTACTGCCTGCCTGAGTGAGCGCGGATTACGATGGTTCCGTCTTCTCTAACGAAACGACACAGGTTACCGCCGCCCGAGTATGCGACCATGCTGCCATCCACCGTTGCCCCGCCTCTATACATACAATAGATTGCTTTGACTCTCTTCACGAACCTAACTGTCTCGCCGTAAGGCGGGATGGCGCCGTAGCGGTCAACCGCCCCGCAACCGGCGTTGTAGGCAGCCAGCGCCAGGTCGAGCTCGTGATTGTATTTTTCAAGAAGCATTCTAAGATGCCTCACGCCGGCGTCAACGTTCCCCGCTGGATCGTAGTAATTCCTGAGCCCGTAAAGGCGTGCCGTGGCAGGGATAAGCTGCATCAGCCCCCTCGCTCCTTTAGGTGATATAGCATAGGGATTGAAATTGGATTCGACCTTCACGAGAGCCATCACAAGCTCTGGGTCAAGGCCGTATTGCCCGGCGGTGCCCCTGATCAAAGAGCTCAGCTTCGCATACGTGAACCTACGGCCACCGAGGCCCGGCTGTTCGGACGGCTGATAGGCGCAAGAGTCGCTCCCTCCAAACTGCTGCACCGAACTCATCTTAACGATCCGGATCACACCATCCGCACCCGCAATCGAGGCAAGCTCGGCCCAGGACTGCGTAACCCCAACGCCCACCAACAGCCCAAGCGCCAAGGTAACCACAATCGCCGTTCCTCGTATCCCCCCGTCAAATGGCATCAACTACTCTCCTCTTCACCTGCCAAAGCCTCTGAAACCACTTCGCTAACCTGCGAAAGCGACTCGTCAAGCCGCTCGGGGCGCGAGCCACCGGCCTGCGCCAAGTCCCTACGCCCGCCGCCGCTGCCGCCAACGCCCGCGGCAACCTTCCTTATGATATGGCCTGCGTCTAGCCTGTTTGTCAAGTCTTGGGTAACCGAACATATCAGGATGACCTTGTGTTTGGCAACAGCGCCGAGGACCGCGACCCCGTGAAAGCCTGAGTCCTTTAGCCCATCGCAAAGTCTGCGCAGGAAATCGGCATCCTCCTCACCCATGTTAGCGGTCACCAGCTTGACGCCGTCCACCTCCGCCGCTCCCCTCACGAGATCGCTCACCTTTGACTTAATGAAGAGCTCCTTCGCACGAACCAGCTCTTTTCGCAAGGACTTGACCTCATCGATAAGCGATTCCACACGCTCAGGGACGCTCTTAACTGGCGTCTTGAGTTTCTCGGAGACTCCCTGAAGCTCACGCAGCCGCCGATTGTCATATTCCAGAGCTTTCTCGCCCGTAAGCGCCTCAACGCGTCTCACACCCGCCGAGACGCTGGAGGCGCTCAGCACTCTGAACAGCCCTATGCACCCCGTTCGGTCCACGTGCGTGCCACCGCATAACTCCCTGCTGAAACCGCCTGCGTCAACCATCCGAACGACGTCGCCGTATTTCTCCCCAAAGAAGGCGAGCGCGCCTGATGCCGTTGCCTCATCGAACGACATCTGCTCAGCAATCACCTGCGCGTCGTCTCTTATCTTCTCGTTCACTTGCGATTCTATCATCTCAAGCTCGCGCTCCGAGACCGGCCCAAAATGAGTGAAGTCGAAACGGAGCCTGTCGGGCTCAACTAGAGACCCAGACTGCTTGACGTGATGCCCAAGAATGGAGCGCAATGCGTAATTCAGCAGGTGAGTTGCTGTGTGGCTTCTCGCGATTGCCTGCCTCCGCTCGCAATTGACCTGGCATCGGACGCTATCGCCGGCGATCATTTTGCCGGTCAGCACACCACGATGGATTATGGCGCCTCGCGCGGTTTTATGGACGGACGAAACCCTAACAACAGCGTTTTCAGAGACTATTTGACCGGTGTCCGATACCTGGCCGCCAGACTCAGCATAAAAAGGCGTCCTGTCCAGCACGAGCTGAACCTCGTTGCCCGCCGTGATGCCCCCCATTGTCGACTCGACACGGCATTCGCCAATATCGAGGTTCTGATAACCCGCAAAACGCGACGGACCAAGGTCGGCGTGCGAGGCGTCCTCGGCCTGTGCCTCGAGTTGTCCGCTTGTCGCGGTCCTTGCTCTTTCCTTCTGGCCAAGCATCGCTCGCTCAAAACCTCTCTCATCGACGGAGAGCCCGTTTTCCTTCGCGATGTCGCGCACGAGTTCGAGCGGGAACCCGAACGTATCGTAAAACGAGAAGACGCGCTCGCCGTCAAGCATCGTGCCGCCGGCCGCTTTAACCTCCTGCACATACTCCTCAACTTGCGGCATCGCTCGATTTAGAGTGCCCTGAAACCGTTCTTCCTCGCTTTTGATGACCTTCGTTATCATCTCTTGCTGGGCGTGAAGCTCCTGATAAGTGCTTCCCATCTGCGAGATGACTTCGGCGGCCAGCTTGAACAGAAACGGCTCGTGAAGGCCAAGAACCTGGCCAAACCGAGCGGCCCGGCGGATGAGTCGGCGAAGAACGTAGCCCCGGCCTTCGTTGGCGGGCGTGATACCGTCAGCAAGTAGAAAGCAGTGAGACCTGATGTGGTCCGATATTGCCCTGAATGCTATGCCCTCCTGCCCTTCGCCTGTTACCTGCACCTCGCATAGTTCGCTCAAAGCTCGTTTAATCGGGACGAAGAGGTCAGTATCGAAGATCGACTGTTTGCCCTGGCAGACGCAGGCGAGTCGCTCGAGGCCCATGCCAGTATCGACTGACGGCGCCGGAAGTGGATGCAAGACGCCATCCGAGTCACGATCGAATTGCATGAAGACCAAGTTCCATATCTCAGAGAAGCGATCGCAGTCGCAGCCCGGCGCACAGTCGCGATTCCCACATCCAACATCAGCCCCGAAATCGAAGTATATCTCGCTGCACGGTCCACACGGCCCCACATCACCCATCGACCAGAAGTTATCCTTCTCGCCAAGCCCGACGATGCGGTCCGCGCTCACGCCAATATCTTCCCAAAGGCGTCGCGACTCGTCATCTTTCTCATAGACGGAGATCCAGAGTCGGTCGGCGGGGACGTTAGCGACTTGCACCATGAACTCCCAGGCAAACTCTATGGCCTTCTCCTTGAAGTAGTCGCCAAAGGAGAAGTTGCCCAGCATCTCGAAGAAAGTGTTGTGCCTCAGCGTGTATCCGACCTGTTCCAGGTCGTTGTGCTTGCCCGATACGCGCAGGCATTTCTGGCTCGAGGTGGCCCGACGATAGGGCCTCCTGTCTTTGCCGAGAAACGTATCCTTGAACTGGACCATCCCGGCGTTCGTGAACAGGAGTGTTGGGTCCTTTGCGGGAATGAGGGGGGCAGACCGCACGAGCTTGTGCCCTTTGTCTGTGAAGTAGCCCAGGAACAGGTCTCTAAGCTCACTCGCCGTTTTCATTCTCTGCACCAAATTCGCTCGATAGTCGTTCGTTGATGACCTGCATTATCAGACTGTCTGGAAAACCTCTGTTGCTTAAGAACCTCGCGACCTTTGCCAACCTCGCCCGCGGCTCTATGTTCCGCAGGCCTCGCAGCTTCCCGACTGCGGCCTCATAGACGAGCTGGCCTTCGTCAATCTCGTCATAAACCTTGTTCAGGACCTTCTGGATTGTGTCCCCGTCTATGCCTCTTTTGAGCAACTTTTGGAAGAACCAACGCCTACCATAGGCTTTGCGCTCGAGCAGACTCTGAACATAAAGCTCCGAAAGCCCCTCATCGTCGAGGAATCGCTTTGCCAGAAGCTCCCGGATTACGGCCTCCGTCGCCTCGCCCTCGAAGCCCCGCGAGGTGAGCTTTTGCCTCAGCTCGGCAACTGACAGGGAACGGGCGGCGAGGAGCTTGAGCGCCGCCTGCTTGGCCTCGCGATACCCCTTCTGCGCCTCGGGCGTCGGTTCCGGTTGATTCACACTTGTGAACAAGCAGGAAAGCAAGAGTCAATCTCTCTGGCTACCGCTTTACTCCTCAAGGGTGTTGGAGAAATCGAACGATGCCTCTTCCTGCTCCAATCCTGAGGCGACATCCTCGGCTTCCTCGGCTTTTGCCATGTCGCTCGTGGAGCTGATTCCCTTGATCTTGAGCATGAAGTCATCCGGGTTGGAGCAATACCGCATGGCCGTGTCGAGCGTGATAAGCTTCCGATTGAAGAGCTTTATCAAGCACTGGTCAAAAGTCTGCATCCCATACTGAGCCACCCCGTCGGCAATTGCCTCCTTGATCTCCATCGTCTTCTCTCTGTCAGTTATCTTGTCGCGGATCAGTGCCGTGGCTACCAGAACCTCGACCGCAGGAATACGCCCCTTGCCATCTGACTTCGGCATGAGACGTTGCGACACGATACCCTTGATGATCGCCGCGAGCTCCATCCTTATTTGTTGTTGCTGGTGCGGAGGATAGAAAGCAACGATGCGGTTGATCGTTTCGACTGCGTCCAAGGTGTGAAGTGTGGTCAACACAAGGTGGCCTGTCTCTGCGGCCGCCAGTGCGAGGTCAACCGTCTCAAAATCACGCATCTCACCGACTAGTATCACGTCTGGGTCCTGTCTTAGCGTTACTTTCAGGGCGCCTGCGAACGATTCTGTGTCGGACCCGACCTCTCGCTGATTGATGATGCAGCGCTTGTCCCTGTGGAGGAACTCAATTGGGTCCTCGATAGTCACTATGTGCTCGACACGATGCACGTTCATGTAGTCTATCATTGCCGCAAGTGTCGTCGACTTCCCGCTACCGGTTGTGCCTGTCAGGATGACCAGGCCCCTGTTCTCCATCGAGAGCTTCTCCATCACGGGCGGTAAGTATAGGTCCTTGAACCCCAGTATCTTAGTCGGCACAACCCTCAGAACAACACTCACTGTGCCTCTTTGCTGAAACGCGCTCACACGGAAACGTCCGAGGCCGGGCACAGCGTGCGCAAGGTCGATCTGCTTGTGCTTGCGGAATTTCTCCCGCTGGCCAGGCGTCATCATGCTAAACGCAAGGTGCAAAGTGTCATCGGGCGTCAGCCGTTTCTGATCGATCATGGTAGCAAGGTGGCCATCTACCCTGATAACGGGCTGTGCCCCTATCTTTATGTGAAGGTCTGACGCACCTCTGGCAACAGCCAGTTCAAGCAAGTCGTTAATCTCAACCATCGCCTAGTCTCCTATTG
>DATLAJ010000114.1 GCA_035527515.1 bacterium | reverse complement strand
GGTAGATCACGATGCCCTCCCGCCTCGCCATCTCGATCCTCAGCGAGGTATCATCATTCACGACATCATCCTCTGTGACTGGAGTTGGCTCAATTCGATAATCGCCGTAAATTCTCAACTCCCAAAGTAGTCGGTTCCATTTCTGCCAATCTCTACCGAATTCCTGGGAGACGATGAAGACGTCTATATCACTCCCTTCGTGCTCCTCTCCCCTTGCGCACGAACCAAAGAGTACAGCGTAACTGGCAGGGACCTGATGTTCGTGCAGAATGCTCAGATACCTCTTAACCGCGCTGGCTATTGCTTGATCAACCATTCAAGGATCCTCTCCGCCTCATGGAAATCTCGCATCGCCCTTTCAGGATCAATGCCGCCTCGTCTTGCATCAGGATATCGCCCGGCAAGTTGATAAAAATCCATACCTGCCAAGAACCTCATCTTTTTCTCGTCAAACAAAACATCCGTTCTAGATGCCAGCTCACTCAGGTTATGAATGCGAGGCGGTGGTTCACTGGTGGACCTGAATACAAGAGCTTTCAAGGTCTTTTCGAGTGCCAAGTGAGCTAAGAACACTGCATTGCGAAGGTTGCCCAACAGGAGCGCATGGCGTGCAAGATCCATATCCTCCTTGGCCTCATCCAGCCATTGCTTAACGTATCCTCCCGTGTTAGCTACCATGTTCTAAAACTACCACAACAGACAGGCAATACCAAGCTCTCGAGCGCGCTTAGTCCGCACCGGCGAAGCCCAAAAGGAACCCACCAAAAACATGGCCGTGTGACCGGTATCGCGCTCAAAGCCGGGGGTGATACCCCCAGCATAGACATCTATCCTAATGTCTGAGACCGGACATTACTCTTCTTCGGCAACACCTTACTGTGCCGCTTGCGAAGCGCTAAGAGCTTGTCGCGGAGCTTGGCCGCGCGCTCGAACTCGAGCTTCTCGGCCGCCTGAACCATTTCCTGTTCTAAATCCTTCATATATGTAGCCTGCTCCTGGTCGCTCTTGAGCCCAAACTCTCGCTCATCGGGCTTAAAAATCGGAATCGTGTAGTAATCCGCCTCATAAACAGCACTCATTGGCTCGCTTATCCGCTTCTGGATCGTCTGCGGTGTGATCCCGTGCTCCTGATTGTATTCGAGCTGTTTCCTCCTCCTGCGGCTAGTCTCGTTCACCGCGGCCCTGATGCTGTCCGTCAACTTGTCGGCGTAAAGAATCACCTTGCCATCGACATTCCTCGCGGCCCGGCCCATCGTCTGAATGAGGGAAGTCCTTGACCGCAGGAACCCTTCCTTATCAGCATCCAGAATTGCGACCAAAGATACCTCCGGCAGGTCTAGCCCCTCACGCAGAAGGTTAATGCCAATCAGGACATCGAACTCCCCTTGCCGCAGCTCCCGAATTATCTCTGTCCGCTGGAGCGTCTTCACCTCCGAATGCAGATACCTCGCCCTGACACCAAGCTCACAGTAATAGTCGGTCAAGTCCTCTGCCATTCGCTTCGTCAGCGCTGTAACCAGCACCCTTTGCTCTCTATCAACGCGCTCCTTTATCTCGCCCAAAAGATGGTCTATCTGTTCTACCGCGGGTTGAAGCTCGACCTCCGGGTCGCAAAGCCCCGTCGGACGAACTACCTGCTCAACGATCTCGCCCCCCACAAGCCCGAGCTCGTAGTCCGCCGGCGTAGCAGAGACATAGATCGACGGGCCTCGTCGCTCGTTGAACTCCTCAAAGAAAAGCGGCCTGTTGTCGAACGCTGATGGAAGCCGGAAGCCGTATTGGACCAGCGTCTCCTTCCGCGACCTATCGCCTCGACACATCGCCCGAAGCTGCGGAACGGTAGCGTGGGACTCATCTATCACCAGCAGAAAATCACTTGGGAAAAAGTCCAGCAAAGTCGGCGGTGGCTCCCCCGGCCTTCTCCCCGTGAAATGCCTCGAGTAGTTCTCAATGCCTGAACAGTAGCCAACCTCGCGGATCATCTCGAGGTCGTAAAGCGTCCTGCTGCGCAGCCGCTCAGCCTCCAACAGTTTGCCCTCTCGCTCGAAGTAATCCAGACGTTCCTCGAGCTCCTCCATGATCGTCTCAAGACCTCGTTCAACACGCTCTGGTTGAACAACATAGTGGCTTCCGGCGTAAACGGCCAAGCGATCGGCATGAGACAGGACGTGCCCCGTCAGTGGATCGAAGAACGTGATGCGCTCGACCTCGTCGCCATAAAGCTCAATCCGAATGGCTCTGGACTCATAAACAGGGAATACCTCAATCACCCCACCCCGAGCCCGAAATGCGCCTCGGACAAGAGTGGTGTCGTTGCGCTTGTAGTGCATCTTCACCAGCCGCTCGAGGACCGCATCCCGGTCGTAGCACTTGCCGCGGTCCAGAAGCAGTATCATGTCAAAATAGGCCTCCGGAGACCCAAGCCCATAAATGCACGAGACGCTCGCAACAATTATCACGTCCCGCCGCTCAAAAAGCGACCTAGTCGCCGAATAACGGAGCCTATCTATTTCCTCGTTGATGTCTGCGTCTTTCTTAATATAGGTGTCGGTTACAGGTAAATAGGCCTCAGGCTGGTAATAATCGTAATAACTAACGAAATACTCGACCGCATTACTCGGGAAAAACTGCTTGAACTCCGTATAAAGCTGCGCAGCCAGAGTCTTATTATGAGAAAGAACCAGCGTCGGCAGGTTCACTCGCTGGATGACGTTCGCTATCGTGAACGTCTTGCCAGAGCCGGTAACACCCAGAAGCACACTGTCCTTCGCCCCTGTCTCCACACGGGAAACCAACGCGTCTATCGCCTCCGGCTGATCGCCAGTGGGCTCAAACTCAGATACTAGGTCAAAACTACTCATCACGCAGCAACACGCATCGAAGAAGAACAGCGCACGAGATATCCACCTTTTGTCACCTCAAGACCCATAACTACCCAAAGCCCCAGCAGTACTGTCTGGCCTTCCCTCCAAATCCCAGTCCAAAATGTTACCGGTTCATTGCCTGATCAAGACTATAGAGCGACATCCGCCTCGACGCAATAAGGGTGGTCCCCCAAAAATCAGATTGATCGTTTCTGAAGTTGAGCTCTGAAGCTGGCTGCCACATAGGCACGGGAGTTCATGTCGAAAGCCGAGTTGCTGCCTCTTTCACCTAACGGGTGCGAACGAGGGGTGCAGGCTGTAATCCCCGACAGGGGATACCGTGGGTAGCCGTGCGTGCAACGCAACGGGGAGGTTAGAATGGGGGGGATTGTGGCGTTATTCGCACCGTCAGGCTACGCCTGCGGCTACCCATGGTCTGCCCTTCGGGCACGAGCTTCTGCCCTCCATCCGCGAGGCAGCCGCAACGTTCCCCGCTCCAATCTGATTATTGGAAACGACGAGCGAGGATAGGGGCGACGCTTGCCCCAATGCCAATTCACAGGCCGTCACAGTCTCAGCAACACCCATCCACGTGCCCAAATACCGCCGGAAGACGCAGTTGCCGATTCTGACCACGCCCAGGGACGTCAGAGGCTTGACAAAACGCCAGCGACTGGGTCTGATCGATCGGCATTGGTTCGGTGGACTTTAACACATATCGCTTGAGTTGAGTTATGAGAAGAGACATCGCCTCGACAGTGCTCCTTGTTTTGGTCAGCCTGCTTGTTGGCTGCGGCTACAATCTCGTGGGCAAAGGCGGGGCGCTGCCAAAACATGTGAAGAGAATTAGCATCCCTGTCTTCAAAAACGAGACGCTGGAGACCGGCCTTGAGGCGCTGGTCACCGACGCGGTTGTCGAGAGTTTCATGAAGCGTGGTGGGCTTGAGATTACTGAGAGCTCCGCTGATGCCCGGCTCAAAGGCACTGTTACGAGCTACAAGTTGAAGCAGCTCTCCTACAACAGTGAGGGCGTGGCGAATGAGTATCGTGTCTTGATAGATGTGAAGGTTGAGCTCACCGACCTGAAGAATGAGAAACCGCTCTTCTCCGCCTCGAAGCTGTCAGTCGAAAAAGACTACAAGGTGGACGAGGTCATCTCAGGACTTTACCCACTCAGCCCTGACCACGAAGCAGGCAACGTCAGCACGAGGCAACAGGCGCAGCAAAAGGCGTTGAAGATGGCGGCCGCAGACCTCGCCAGCAAGATCACATCTGCCATACTCGACACCTTCTGAGCAGTGCTCGGCACATTTAGGGCAAACTGCTCTATGATTACTCTGGCGAAAGCGTTCCTGGACGAAATCATCGATCTTACGACCGATCCGGCAAGCACACAAAGAGGCACTAAGAGAGAAAGCATCTTCGTGTTCCTTCGTGTTCTTCGTGGATAAATCTTTAGCTTGCAGCGGATTGATTAGATGGGAGGGTCCACTAAGGACACAAAGAGGCACTAAGAGAGAAAGCATCTTCGTGGGCCACACACGCAGAATCGGCCACTGTTCTCACTTCAGGTCCGCCAGGTTGCCGGCGCCGCGAATCCTAACGTCGCCCTCGCGGCGCGTGATCCCAAGGCGGTCAAGGTATTCCAGCACGGGGACGACGAACCTTCTGCTGCTCTTCAGGAGGTCGCGGGCTGTCGCGACCGTCATCGTCTTATGTGTCGCAAGGTGGTCCAGAATGGTCTTGGCGACGCGACTTAGGCCATCGGTTGAAAGCAAGAGCTCCGGCGAGACCCTAACCGCGTTCTTTGACTGCACGAGATAGTTAATCACTTCACGAAATACGCCCGGGGTTGCGCCCGCGACTTTGCCCTGAACCTCGTTTAGGGCGAACCCCATCTCGACCGGATTCGTGCCCGAAATCTCAAGCCTGCGCCGGAGTAGATCAGCGATCTGTTCTTGCTCTGCGCTCAAACTCGAGGAATGTGACGCAAGGCGGAGCAGCGTTCCGTCCGCAACGACCTTGCCGGAAGCGACCGCGCGAGCGAGGATGTCGGCAAAAAACTCCTTGAGAACAGGATGTTTAAGTTTGCTCAAGAGCGCACGCTCCTGCATGCCTGCGCGCAGCGGGAAGCTCGCATGGTATTCCTTCAGCTGTGCGACTAGTGTGCGCTCGAGGCCTTCGGCGTCGTGGGAGCACAAGAATCTCTTGGGCGTGCTGGACAGCTGAAGCAAAGCGCCGTCCTGCACCAGCGACGCAACTGTAAGCTCAGCCTTGTCCTCACGAAGGCCTAACTGCGTGGCGATTTGGCTCAGAGTGGGCAGGTCGGGGAAGGCGCTTTTGACGAATACGGCAACGCGGTCCGCCTCTGAGCCGTCCTTCATCGTGCGTAATTGCTCGACGAGCTCACCTCTCAACTTGAAACGCTGCCGGCTGCTCGCAGTGAGTATCAAACCCCCGCCGATCACGTGAGCAGGCGAATACGTTCTCAGCACGAAGCGGTCGAAACACAACGCCACAACCTCCTCCTCGAGCCTAACCTGCGCGAACCCATCGAGCCCAGCGCCAAACATAGCATCGCCGATCGGAAAGACCCGACCAAGCGACTCCTTCGTGCCGACGTGGAACCTTATCCTGGCCCCGGGCTTGAGCTCGGCCTTTTCACTCCGATTGAGCAAGAGATGCACGTCGAAAACATAGCCCGGCCTGAGCACATTTGGCACGCTGAGAACATCGCCTCGCCTGATCTCACTCTTGGCGACCTTAGGGAGGTTTATCGCCGTCCTATGCCCCGGCAGCGCCTCGGGCACCAGAGTGTTGTGGGTCTCAATCCTTCGGATTCGTGTCCTCATCCCGTCGGGATAGACCTCAACTGCCGAGCCCACTGACGCACGCCCCGAGATGACTGTCCCCGTTACAACTGTCCCAAAACCCTGAATCGTGAACGAACGGTCGATCGGCATCCTGAACGTCCCGGCCACGGAATGCCCAGGAACGCGGTCAACGAGGCGCACGATCTCGCGAAGAAGCTCGTCAAGGCCTCGGCCTGTCTTGGCCGACGTAAGAACCACGGCAGCGTGCTCCAGGAAAGTGTCCTTGACGAAACCTCGAACGTCATCGCGGGCAAGCTCTACCTCCTCATCCGACACAAGATCGGCCTTCGTGAGCGCCACAAGCCCCGACTTGACGCCCAGAAAACGGCAGACATCGAGGTGCTCCACCGATTGCGGCATCACCCCCTCATCGGCCGCAATGACGAAAAGGACGATGTCTATGCCCGACGCGCCGGCGACCATAGTCTTGATAAAGCGTTCGTGGCCTGGCACATCAACGATCCCAATCCTCCTCTCGTCCGGCAGGTCAAGATAGGCAAAGCCAAGCTCTATGGAAATGCCTCGTTTCTGCTCCTCCTTCAGGCGGTCTGTGTTGATGCCCGTGAGCGATTTTACGAGCTCGGTCTTACCGTGATCGATATGGCCTGCCGTGCCCATGACGAGCGACACGCGCTTGGCTGCGGCGACCTCGTGCTTGTCTTCACTCATTCTTACGTTGCCTCCATTCAAGAACCATAACAGTAGCCTAGCCGGCAGTCTGAATCACCATTTTTTCGCCCGACTAAACCTAACCGCCAACTTGCCTCCGATAACAGCCTCAGGCCACGGTGTTCTGGCGCCGCTTAACAGGCCAGCGCCAAGGGCCAACTGAATGATTGCTAACGTCGCGTCTAACTAATGACAGGGGTTGTGTGTTAGCAGGCATCTGGCTAAGGTTACATGTTATGAGACCAGTTGGCGTCTATGTCCATATCCCATTCTGCATCAAGAAGTGCAAATACTGCGATTTCGCGTCGTATCCAATCGCTCAGCAGAACGTCCCTGCCTACTTCGACGCCCTCATCGGAACAGCCCTGCCAAGCGCCGCAGAGCTTCTGACAACAACAGCGAGAGCCGCAGAGACGATATACATCGGCGGCGGCACTCCGACAGCTGTTGCCCGGAGCCACCTCACCGAACTGCTCACCAGCTGCCTCAAGATGCTGCCAATATCGGCAGATGTTGAGGTTACTGTCGAGAGCAACCCCGGCACGGTGGACACAAGATACATCTCTGAGATTCTTGCCTGCGGCGGCCGCAGGATCAGCGTGGGCGCTCAGAGCTTCAACGACAAAGTTTTGCGCTTTTTGGGCAGAATACATAGTGCCGACCAGGCCCGAAGCTGCATCGAGAATGTCCGCGCGATGGGCTGCCGCAATATCAACATCGACCTCATCTACGGCACTCCCGGCGAGTCGCTCGATGAGCTGATGCGCTCGGTGGAGACTGCGGTCTCGCTCGCTCCCGAACACATCTCCGTCTATGGGCTCTCGATCCCAGAGGGCACAACCCTTCACAAAAGCCTGAAAGCTGGCCAGTTCGCCTTACCTTCCCCCGACCAACAGCGGCAAATGTATGAGACAATACGCGACTCGCTCCACGCCGCCGGTTTTCTCCAATACGAGGTTTCCAGCTGGGCCAAGCCCGGTTTTGAGTGCAGGCACAACCTCAATTACTGGCGCCGGGGCGAGTACATCGGCCTCGGCTGTGCGGCAAGTTCATACCTCGACGGTGTCCGCCGCAAAAACGTCGATAATGTCGCTGAGTACATCGAGCGAGTGGCCAACGGCGGCAGTGCGGTCTGCGAGGCGGAGAGGTTGAGTGGGGAGGAGCGAGTAGAGGAGGCGATCATGCTTGGCCTTCGGCTTCGTGAAGGTATTAGCCTTAGCAAGTTGCGCAGAGATGAGGGGATAGACCTAAAAAAGGCCCGACAAGATGAATTACAGAAACTAACCAACGCAAAACTCATCAATATCCAAAACGACGTCCTCAGGCTCACCGACGACGGCGTCCTCGTCGCCGACGAAATTATAGCCTGGCTGGCTTGACACGAGTTCAGATGCATCCAGCAACGCTTCGGCAAAACCATGGAAGAACGAATCTCAGTATTCAGTCCCCCTGAAAAGCCCCAACCAAAACCTATTGTGTGTTCTTATTCTCTCTCGCTCTGCAAACCGGGCATTCGTAGCCGATACAAACGACTATTGCCGCCAGTATTTCTTTGAGCTCAGAAGCTGTAACGATTCCTATTTTGTTGCGGAATCGTCTGACGGATAGTGATTTCACCTGCGACGCGTCAGCTCCTGATTCCTTTGTAAGCCCGGTCTTGTCACTGATGAACAGGGGAAACATCCACCGACAGAATTGGTGGTGCGTTTGCCACTCGGTAACGGGGACAACGATTCGCAGACTTTCTCTCCCCATGTGCTTTTCATTGACGACTACGGCAGGCCGGGTCTTCTGAATTTCCGAACCGGTTGCTGGATCGAAGCGAACATACCAAATCTCACCCTTCTTGGGAATTCGCGCCCCGTCAGTCAAGCAGATCATCCTCCCCAAAAGCCTCAAAATCGTTTAGCTCAGGATTCTCTTGGTAGGCCTTCTCCGCCATTTTGGAAGCTTCTGCCATGAGCCTGCTGCGCTCGCTTCTGGGAAGCTTCAAGAACTCAGAAGGCAGGTTTGCCCTGCGTGGTTCGGGCTCTTCCTGCTCAACACCCGCTGTGCAGCCGGGGCAGAGTTCTTCTGCCATCCAGGGCGTGATAATACCCTCGGACAAGGCGCGAAGCGTCAGTTGCTCAAGCCGAGTCGGCTCCTCATTCCCGTTGAAGCCCACGGGCTCTTCCTTGCGCCATCCTCTGTAAGCAAACTCCTTGAAAGCCGCCTGAAAAGCATAGCTGCTGACGATCCCGAGGTCGCGGATGCGAAAGACCAATGCCTGCATGCTGAGACCGTATTTCCTCTTAAGAAGTGCAAGCTCATCCAGGCTTATCTTTGCCCTTTGCCTTCCCAATTCGTGGAACACCGCGTCCTTGACGGCCAGAAGCGCCCCGGCAAACCTGTGAGCCAGCCTCTCCTCCTGCTTCAGCTCCGACCCCTCGGTGTCCATGACTAGGTGCCCAAGTTCGTGCCCAAGATCGAAGCGGAGCCGATCATCAGTAACATCCCGATTCACAACGACTAGAGGGAACCCCTCGTTCACATAGCCGGAGAGACCGTCGAAGCGAACGTCCCCCATCGGGTACTTGACGACGATGCCGCCGTTGTTCTCGATTATTTGGGTCAGGCTGTCGATTGGATCGTTACCAAGCTCCCAGCACGCCCGAAGGTCCGCCGCCGCCTGTTCCGCCTGGTCTCCAGTTGAGACCTTGCGGCGCTCGGGCAGCCTTGGCAACTCATTCGGAAAAAGCGTTTCCTGAAGATAGATCTGCCGCTCGGCAACCGACTGCGCGAACGCCTCAATCTGCTCCCTCTGACGTTTGCCGAGGCGCGACTGGCACCGATAGCCCGCCCAGGTTATCGAGACCTGCGGCTCGGCCATGAAGTAAGACGGCTTCACCGAGAGCGCGCTCCCCAACAGAATCAGGGTCGAGGGGAGCGGCGTTCGCTTGCCCTTCTCATAGTTGGAAAGACACTGCTTCGATATCGACTCGCCCAGCCCCTTAAGCCGCGCGACAACGTCATCCAGCGAGAGGCGTGCGGCAAGTCGTGCCTGCCGTATGCGTTGACCAATCATATCACTCCTCCCATCCTGACAAGGTTTTCAATTGTGGCTGTCTTGCAGCCGTTTACAAATATGTAGTAAAACGATCCATTTGTCAACAGTAAACACCTGCTTCACCAGACGCAATCTAGGTAACTCGCGCCAAGAGCCGGTCAACAGCAAGTCATTTCCTGTAACCCAGAAAGTAACCTTTGCGGTGTAGATTACGTGCTAAACGGATGTTCTCTAACGTATCGCTCCGAGAAGGCGTAGCGTTTCTCGAGGACCTCACGCAGGTAGGCGGTGTAGCGATAGACCTGCTCCGGATCAACGTCTATCTGGGCAACGCCCGTCTCCTGGGCCGCCTGGGCCACGGCCCGCGCCTCGGTCGGCATCGCTCGCGGGTCAACAGGGCTGGCGATTACGTAATCCTCCCGCAGCTCGTCATCCCCGACAAGCCCCGCAAGCGCATTGGCCGCAGCGATGAGCATCTCCTCGTTGATATCGCTCGCCCGGGCCGAAAGTGCGCCTCGGAATATCCCAGGGAAGCCGAGAACGTTGTTTATCTGGTTGGCATAATCTGAGCGGCCCGTCGCAACGATACTGGCGCCTGCCGCTTTAGCCTCCTCGGGCATTATCTCAGGTACCGGGTTGGCCATCGCAAAGACTATCGGGTCCTTGGCCATCGACCGAACCATATCGCCAGAGACCTGGTTTGCCACAGAAAGGCCGAGGAAGACGTCAGCGCCGCGCATCGCGTCGGCTAGCGTGCCCCTGATCATCTCAAGATTCGTCCGCTCGGCAATCGCATCCTTGTAGGCGTTCATGCCAATTGACCGGCCGCGATAGATGGTTCCCTTCGTGTCACATAGAATGACGTTCCTTGCACCAGCTCGCATCAGAAGGCCCGTCACTGCAATGCCGCTGGCTCCAGCGCCGTTGACGGCAATCCTGACCTCTGACAGGCTCTTGCCAACGATCTTCAGTGCATTTACTAGACCGCTCAGAACGACTACCGCCGTGCCATGCTGATCGTCGTGCAACACCGGTATCGAGAGCTCGTTCCTAAGCCGTTTCAGAATCTCGAAGCAACGAGGCGCGGAGATGTCCTCGAGGTTGATGCCGCCCACGCACGGCTCCAGGAGCTTGGCGAACTCGACTATCTTGTCAGGGTCTTTTGTCCCGATGCACAGGGGAAACGCATCAACGCCGGCGAGCATCTTGAAAAGGACCGACTTGCCCTCCATAACAGGCAGACCCGCCGCAGGGCCAATGTCGCCGAGCCCAAGGACAGCTGTCCCGTCCGTCAAGATTACTATTGTGTTATCCCTTGCCGTATATCGATGCACCTCGTTTGGGTCGCGCTCAATAGCGCGGCACACCTCCGCTACCCCGGGCGTGTACGCCAGCGTCAGGTCCTTCGCATCGCGAACCGGGACCTTGCTCATAATCTCGAACTTGCCCCCTCCCCCGAAGTTGTCTCGATGATACTCGAGCACCTCGTCTGTCGTGTATCTGACAAGCTCCATCGGTCTGGTCAATTGCGGCTCTCCTTTCATTCCTTAATCGCTTGAGACAATCGCCGGCGAGAATAGCAACCGGTCTGGGAAACGCAAGGAGGCTCGTTGGGCCACAAAAGATGGCCTGCTCTGCACACAGGACACCAAAAACGAACGCGAAAGGCTATCCTCTACCTATGCGCCAAATTCTAATGGTCGAGTTGGCTGGCGACCGCGAACCGAAATGAGGCCGGATAGCCGATGGGGTCGGTTGTTCCAGGGCTAAAGAGCGCGATGAAGAACATGTATTCGCCAGCGGGCAGGTTATAGGGTATCTCGAGCTTCATAAGGACCGTTGGTCCGAAAGAGAAGCCGTGTTCCAGGACCAGGTCAGAGACCCATGGCGCGAGCCCGAGCGTAGCCCCGTGGTTAGTAAGGCAAATGACCTCACCAGCCGGCCCAACGAATCCTGCACACACATCGACAAACACCGGCAGGCCATCGTTGCTCGCCGCAACGATCGGTCGTAAGCACCCGCCCAGAACGTAGGACTCGGCATCCGGCCAGGCGTGGACCCGCGGCATGGCAACCGGCACGTGATAGCCCATATCGACAATCCCGGTGTCAGAGACGTTGTCGGTCCGTGTGGAGTAAAAAGCCATTCCAAGCGTGCTGGCCGAGTCGCTGCCGGCGTCAATACAAGGACTCTCCGAGGCCTGTCCTGCGGCGGCCTGGCTGAGAAGATAATCGCATCCTTCGCCCAGCACATAGAGCGGGTCCGCACTGATGTTGCCGGGGCCATCCATGAGTTGGTCCTGGATATCCGAGAACGAGGCAGTGGCCAGCATGAGCTCGTTGTCGCGATTGCCCCAGAGAATGCTATCGACAATGATTGCCCTGCCACCGAACGCGCAGCATAGGCCGTCGCCCTCGACCCCGGCCCGGTTGTCTGCGACCGTTGTACATCGAATCTCTGGCGCTGCCGACGACAGCTGAACGCCGCCGCCAAAGCGGGCCGTCTGATTCTGGGCGATGAGGCAGTTCTTGATGACCGGTGAGCTCTCGTTGAGCAGGATGCCACCGCCATTGTGCTGCGCCGTGTTATGGAGAATTCGGCAGTCCTCAATTAGCGCGTTTTCGACATTGTTGAAAAGGATGCCGCCGCCATCGTAGGCAGCGTTCCCCGTCATCACGCAACGTCGGACAACCATTGATTCCCCCCCATAGCAGTGAACCGCGCCACCCATGCTAGCCGTGTTACCCATGAATGTACACCCCTCGATGAGGCCCTCTCCGAAGCAGACTTCCACCGCGCCTCCATCCTCGCCCGCTTCGTTGGAGTCGAACAAGCAATCGACGACAGTTACCTTTCCAGAAGCGATTGCTCCCCCGTAGGCCTCTGACCTGTTCGCGATGAAGTTGCAGTCCAGAATGACCGGACGACAGTCCTCCGATATACCGGATAGCCCGGCTCCGCTTCCGCCGGCCTTGACAATACGATTTCTGATAAAGGTACAGCGCTCGACGATCGGCGAGGAGCAGAGGGCAAATATGCCAGCGCCGTCCCCCTCGGTCTTACCGTTCATGATCACAACGTCAGAGATCGTAACTTGCCGGGCGATGATACAATAGATGACTCTATCAATGCCTTGCGCATCAAGGATCGTCTTGAAATCACCGCCAGCCCCCTTAAGCGAGACGTAGTCCCGCATCACGAGGCCAAACAACTCACCGGCAGCCGGCGAATATGTGCCCTGGGCGATGCAGATCGTGACCGGGTTAGAGGCCGAGGCCTCCTGCTGCACGCTGTCCAGCGCGAACGAGATCGTTCGCCAGGCGTCGCTCTCGGAACGACCGGAGTTAGAATTGCTCCCAGCGTTGATATCGACGTAGTATTCGCTAGCCCCCACAAGGCCCTGGGCTAATGCCACTTGGACTAATACCAAAACGATCAGAGAAACTAGCGCCTCTTTTGCCATGATCACACCTCGATCTGCGCCCAGTCGAAACGAAATACCACAGTTATGTGTGAATTGAAGTTAGCCGGCTAGACATTCTTTGTCGAGCGGTTCTTCTCTCCCAGCCACATAGACCTTGCCCTTAAAGACCTGTTTCATTAGGCCCGGGGCCGCGGCCTACGAGCGCTTGCAGGGCCGGCTGTCGGTCATCATTCCGCGCTGACCGCGAAGGGGGATGAGGCGGTGCGAAGGTTGCCGAAACCTGACACACTCGGACCCTACTTGGCCACCTCTTCATAGAGTCTGATGAACTGTGCCGTCATTTCCTCCACCGAGTGTTGCTGCGCACCCAGTTGCTTACCCCGCCTGCCAAGACGACCTCGGAGCTCAGCGTCCTGGCCAAGCTCTATTAGCTTCTCTGCAAGAACATCAGGCCTCATGGCTGGAACGAGGAATCCGTTTTCACCGTCAATGACCGTCTCCGGGACCCCGCCCACTCGATAGGCCACTACGGGTAGTCCCGACATGGATGCTTCGGCCACTCCTAGGCCAAATGGCTCCCTGGAAGATGCGTGAACCAGCACATCGCTCGCCCCATAGACAGCCCCAATATCATCCTGGAAGCCCAATAGTCTGATCCTGCTACTGATCCCGAGCCTGCTGGCCATGGCACGGACCCGCTCAGTGAAATGCAGGTTCTCCATCGGTGCCACAACCTCCTCACCCGCGAAGGCGAAAAAAGCCTCGTCCACCTTGCGGCAGACAATTCCCGCGGCGTCCAGAATGTCCAGAATCCCTTTTTGCGGGTGCAATCGTGCGACACAGGTATAGAGAATCGCCTCGGTCGGAATACCCCAAGAACATCTCCAGTCGTCTCGTGATATGTTATTCTTCAGCCTATATCGCTCGATCCCGTAGGGTATCATGACGACCTTAGCGGCTGGAAAGCCGTAGTCGTTCACGATCGTGGAGAGCATGTGCTCACTGAATAGGGCAAACTTCCTGCAATTCGCTATAACATACCGCCTCAGTATTCTGAAGACGGCTCTCTTGGACGCCCTATGAGCTTCCGGATACCAATGAAGGGAGCACAGCACCGGAAGTCCTCTCCGCCTGGCAGCCAGAAGCGTGAAGAAAGCGGCCCAAGGTGCGTCAGCATGTATAAGGTCGGGGAGAAACTCATCCATAATAACGCCCAGGTTCTTGACCTCTCCGAAGACCGGCGAAATACGGACATAATCCCTCTTCAGCTCGTCCAGCCGGTTGCGGGTTACATCTATGCCCGAGCTTCTAAGCATCTCCGAATAGCGGTTGGGCGAGGGGATAACGGCGATACAATCCACTGCTCGACGGGACAGCTCTTGCAGGAGACCGCACATCGAGATCTGCGCACCCCCAACGAAGCCATCCTCCCCGACAAACATCACCCTCGTCATATCTCAAGTCGCTGCCTGGGTTCTGGACAAGACGGAAGTCCGTAGGGTCTCGACGAGACTACCAGCCACGAATTGACCGATTATCCTGTGTGCCAGCTCATTCGGGTGAGGATCGGCTGGGTGTACCCAGAGCTCACGACCCTTGAAACCCTGAAGTGCGTCAAGAGGATCAATCACGGATACTCCGTGGCCTTCGCATTCGCTCCTGATCGTGGAGTGAACGCCCCTCCACGGATAGCCCCCATCAAGCTTCCATAGACCGGGCAAGATGACAACCACGGGCACAACATCATGCTCGTGGCAAAGCGAGGCCATCTCCGACACAGACCCGCTCCACAAGTTGAATCCTATGTATCGATCCATGAACAGACCTTTTAGATAGTCCTCAACCCTGATGAACCTATACACCTGACTCAAATGGTAAAGAATGTACGAAAACTCCTTCAGACGTTCCCTCACTTTGTGCCTCAGAGGCGCATCGAGTCGCACCATCTCCCCGTCCTTGCCAATTGCGATGCTTCCCCATAAGAGAGTGTCATCCAGACTTACACAGAGCAGAATCACGGACGGTGAGAAGGCAGGGACTAGCCTCTTCATCCACGCGACTGACTGCATCGTGTTGTATCCGGGGACCCCGGCGTTGATCACAGATACTGCTCTACCGAGCGATGCATCTTCGTTCAGTCGGCGCTCGATCTCGCTAGCGAAAGCACTCCCGTATGAGACGCCCTCCCCAAACACGCTCGAATCGCCAAATATGATGAGATGCAAATCGGCAAGAGGCCCCGGCGTGCCATCCTCCGGAATCCTATGCCCGAGAGGTCCGACCCTCGCCGGCCTGACGAAGTCTTCTCCATAGGCGTTTCGGCCAGAATAATAGTACCTGTATGAGATGTCCGGAACGAACTCGAACAGTCTCTCATCTGCCGTGAGCCTGAAGATATTGGAATCGTGTGCGCGGGGCTTATATCCCACTGCCCAAATCCAAAACTCCATAATCACGATAGCGATCCAGACGTAATGCCGACTGCCTGATACCACGATTAAACCGGCCAGCGCCGCGCCTCTGACGATGTAAATGCGCCACATCTCGCGGACGAGGTCTCGAAAACCACGCCTCAACGGGCTCGGCTTGCGGAAAAAACAGATATTGCGAATATAGTGTCTAAGTTGACTCATCCGTTGATTGCTTCTCGATGAATATGTTCTCCATAGCAAGGCAGTCCATGCCGGACTCCATGAAGCACTTCAACGCATCGCGGGGCGTGCACACAATTGGCTCCCCCTTCAAGTTGAACGACGTGTTCAAAAGCACCGGCACACCCGTGAGCCGACCAAACTCCAGGAGGAGCGAGTGATACTTCTGATCGCACTCTCTCGTCACTGTCTGTGTTCTGCACGTTCCATCTAAATGCGTGACAGAAGGTATGTCATTTTGCTTCTCAGGTCGGACTTTGAATACGAGCATCATGAATGGGCTGGCAACGCCATGCTCGAAGTAGTCGTGCGCGACTTCCGCCGGGACAGAAGCGGCGAATGGACGAAACGGCTCTCTGAATTTCACCTTTGAGTTGACTATGTTCTTCATTTGGGGATTTATCGGATTTGCTAGTATGCTCCTGCCTCCCAGCGCTCTGGGACCGAACTCCATCTTCCCCTGAAACCAACCCACGACCTTGTTATCGGCTAGTCTTCTGGCAACGGTGGACAACGTCTCCTCTTCGCCAAGTCTCTTGAAAGGCAGCTTCCTAACTTCCAGGAACCGGGCTATGGAACCTTCTCTGAATGCAGGACCAAGTCTATCTGAGACCATGGGTCGCGGTCGGGGTCTGCCAAGCAGCTTGCACGAAGCATAAAGGGCGGCGCCGAGTGAGCATCCGGAATCCCCGGCGGCGGGCTGAATGAAAATGTCATCAAATCCCCCGTTCTCAAGAATACGACCATTGGCGACGGTATTAAGGCCAACACCACCTGCGATGCAGAGATTCTTCTGGCCGCTTCGCCTCCTAAGATTCGTGACGATGGAGATGAGAGCTTCCTCGAGAACTTGTTGGGCAGTTGCAGCAAGGTCTTTGTGTCTCTGCTCTATGGGCTCATCCGGCCGTCGCCTGGGGAAAATGAGTTTCTCCAGACGCGGGGAAACCATCCTGGTGCTCCTGTCAAACTGGAAGTACCTCATGTCCAACGCGAAACTCCCATCGTCGTTTAGCCGTATCAGCTCGCCTACCTGCCGGCGGTATCCCGGCTCACCATGGGCGGCAAGACCCATAACCTTACCCTCACCATCCATGACCTCGAATCCCAAAAGATAAGTCATTGCGCTATAGAACATCCCGAGTGAATTGGGGAAACGGACCCCGCGGTCGAGCACCACTGACTCTCCCTTACCAATGCCTGTACAAGTCGTGTAGGCTTCCCCAACCGCATCGACGGTCAGCACAGCTGCCTCCTCAAATGCCGATGGATAATAGGCACTGGCAGCGTGGGACAGGTGATGCCCCACGTAAGCAAATCGACAATCCGTCCTAAGCTCCGATGCGATGCTCAACTCGGGCGAGCATTTCCGTCCCAGCCAAACCGGAAGCGCGCGGCGGAAGTAACTGTACGAAAACGGAAACGTCCTGAAGCAATCGCTCACGAATCGCTTCAGCTTGCGCAAGGGTTTTTCGTGGATTGCGACGAGATCGAGCTCTTCGCCGATGATATCAGCCTCCCGGAGACAGAACGATATTGCATTAATCGGCAGGCCTGGATCATGCTTTAGCCGAGTGAATCGCTCTTCGCAGGCGGCATAAACTCTATCCCCATCCAGTAGGGCCGCAGCGGAATCGTGATAATGGGCTGACACGCCCAGTATCCGCATTAGCGCTCCTCCTTCAGAGCAGTGACCACGAAATAGCCCGATTCAACTGGACGGACCATCCAGAGAAACTGGGTGAGCGCAAATGTCATTCGTCTCAAGAGATGAGATTCGGAGCCAGCTTGCATGAATAAACACCTTCCGGGCACCGGCCACCTTCTCAATACGTTTGGCAAAAAGCGAACGAAAGCCAGCCCAGCCTCGGTCAGCCATCGATGCGCCGTCGAGAGAGAGATACAGACTTCGTGTGGATTCCTGTACTGATCTCTGAACCAGCTGTTGACTGTGCCGGCGGATACTCCGTTAATGTCCCTTCGATAGAAATGTCCAGAAGGGATCGGCTTGTGGTCCGAGCCCTTTCTCCATAGCCACCGACGCAGCCGATGAACAGCCCGTCCATATCGATTGTAAAGTCCGATGGAAGCCTTCCCGCCTGTCCTCAGAAGGCGAGAGATTTTGACCAAAGCCTCCAAGGGCCGATCGGTATGATGCACAACGCCATGGCAGAACAGGTAGTCAAATCCCGCGTCTTCAAAGGGCAGGTTGAATAGGTCGGCCTGAACGAAGAAGATATTTCTCAACCCAAGTACACTCGCCAGCTTCTTGCCCTCCAGTAACGAGCCAAGACTGATATCGACGGCAAACAAGCGCCTGTCGCCGCAACCTCCCAGAAGACAGAGCAACTGCGCCGTCCCGCAGCCTACATCGATCACACGGGCCAAAGAAGGTAACTCTCTGTCAAGCGCCCGGGCATAAATGCCTGCCCTACTATTCAGCTCGCTCGCACTGGAAATCGACTCAAAGGACACGCGCGGAAACGGGACTCCCTCGTAAAACTCTCTCACCTTGGCGGTCACTTCTGAGCACATTCTAGGAGCCTCTTTTCAGACGTATTCCGTTCTTCAACCTCTGACCTGAATCGTACCTCTTACGAAGCGTCACCATGTAGGATCGCAAGAGAATCCATGAGAAGACCATCGGTGTCTATAGCTAAAAATGAGCGTAGAAATACGGTTGAATCCAGGGCGCCTCTTTCTTGTCCCGAACGGCAATACCCAGGATCGCCAGGCAGAGGAAAAAGCCTGAAAGCGGAAACCCGGAAGTCCTGGAAAGATGTATCAAGTCAGCGAATACTCGGCTGTAACCCATCATGCCTCCTAGGTCTTTGTGCAGTGCGTTTCCATTTTTCCGTCGCCCTCATGAATATGATCCCAGGTGCATAGCCCCGATCGGAAGGGATCTTTTGGCCGTCTTCTGAAAGCGCACAACGGGCCCAGGACAGCAAAATACAGCAGGAATAGGGCCACCTCCCTCATGCCGGTCCTTATATGCACTACAAGACGGCCAACAGGCCTTAAAACCGCGATAATCGGTGATTCCATTGACTAGAGTCCTTGCATGTATTCAAGATCACCTGCACTACGAAGCCTGAAATAGGGCTTGATGCAGTCACCGAATAGTCTGAGCAAGCCCCTCAATAGACGCAAGCGATTCGGGTAACGCCAGAATAGCCGGAGTAGTCGCCGTGGGCGCGAGTAAAACCTCAGATACGCGGACAGTGTCTCCCTCGCTATCTGTTCGGTTGTAAGCTCGACAGACGCACAGATGTTCGAGAAGAAGTGGTATGAACTGAAACGGCCCAGGAACTCGTCATCGAAGCTCGCACCCTCCTCAATGGCCCACTCGCGCAATCGCGTATTGGGATATGGAACCACGCGAAAAAAAGACGCCAGGTCAAAAGGCATGTTGACTGCATAGTCAACAGTGCGCCGCAATTCTGCGAGCGTCTCGGAGGGGAAGCCTAACATGAAGAAGGCCGCGGTCAGTATTCCCTGTCTGGACGTCTCACGGATAATCCTGTCCATCTTGTCGAATTGGACGAACTTGCCAAGCTTCTCCTGGAGTCGCTCCGACCTCGTTTCGGGAGCATAATGGATCTTATAGGTTCCCACACGCCTCAGCCAACGCACCAATTCGGGCGTCATCAAGTCCGCTCTCATTCCATCCGGGAAGGCGATGTGGATCGCAAGGCCCCGCTCCACGATCCCCTGGCAGATCGACGTCATTCGACCCAGGTCCAGATTACAGATATCGTCCAGCACCTGTATCTCGTCAACACCATAATCCCTGCATAGTAGCTCCAATTCATCGAGAACGTTCTCGGCAGAGCGCGCTCTGAACTGCTTGCCGTGTGTCTTGTGGCAGTAGGCGCAATTATAGGGGCATCCCCTGCTCGTAATCAAGCCTGCATACATTTTGCCTTTCAGCGTCACCGACATCGGCAGATAGCCAGCGTATGCTTCGAAGTCGATCAGGTCCCAGGCAGGGAACGGCAATTCGTCCAAATCCTGGATGTAACCCCTCGGTTCCGTTAGCCTGATCTCGCCGCCATCTCTATATGCCAACCCATTGATTGCGTGCGGATTCCACCCACTCTCGAGACACTCTAGAAGCTCTGCAGCGGTAACCTCGCCCTCTCCGAGAACCGTATAGTCAATATTCTTGTCCAAAAGCGGCTTCTCTCTCGAAGTCGTCGGATACGGGCCGCCTATAACCGACGTACATCCTCCCGCCACAGACTTCACCGACCGAACCACTGTGTGTGCAAGGTCCGCATCCGGCGTAAGGCTACTAACGAACAAATAGTCAGGCCGGAAATGCGCGGCCTCCTCTCGCAACCTCGCGAGCGTGTTCCCTTTGAAGCCCGTGTGATACAGCTTGAACTCAAAACGTCCGGGAAAACGCTTCCGCAGATACGATGCGACGTAGAGCAGCCCCATCGGCTGAGACATGAGAGTCCCGTGAATATTGTCATGGGACCTGACCATGAGGATTCGCGGCATATCCTGTTTTCCTCTAACCGCTCCGAAACTACCGCCACTAACTCTTTAGACTCAAGTTAGGTCGCTCAAGTTCGTTCGTCAAGATGTGGTTCATCGCGATCCACAGGAATCAACGCATGATAGACCTGTTTCATTGGCCCCAGGGCATGGCCGCTCTTCCAGGACCTGCTGTCGGTCATCATTCCGCGCTGACCTCGAAGGGGCATGAGGCGGAGCGATAGACGTTCCTGATTGAGAAGGGGCCGGTGAGGCCGACGTGGAACGTGTATGCGCCGGCTGGAGCCTGCTCGGGGAGGGTGGTGTTCAGGAGGACGAGGTCGGCGATGGCTCCGTATGCAGGCAGCGGGACGTTCGCATAGTACGGCACGGGGTATGCGAAGAGCGCGAGGCCGGTCGGGCCGTTGCCATCGGGTGGGTCCGGCAGGGGCAGGGGCGGAGGCGCGAGGTCCTTCATGTCCGGCGTGTTCGGTATCGAGCCCGGCCCGGTGTAGCTCGGCCCGGGCTGCAAGAACTCCGTGCTGCCATCAAACGCAGCATAGAATATCGGAAACGGAGGCGCCGCCTCCTGAGGCGCAACGTAGAACAGCTGCCCGCTCGGCGCCTGAAGGGCCACATAGAGGTCAACGCTCGTTGAGGGCGCCATGTATCGAAAGCCTGTGGATAACCTCAGCTGGGAACCAACCTGGCTCATCATCTTGGCCCGGGGGGCTTCCGAGCAGAGCGCGCTCGGCCCCAAGACCAGAGATTCCTCCGCCAACAGGAGGCTTACCCCTTCTCCGGCTGCCCATATATTGCCGTATTGGTCCTCCGACACCGCCCCAGCGCGATTGGACAGATTGTCCTTATAGTCAAGAAGGTCCGGCAGAATCCCGTCGTCCTGGCTCCAGACAGTGAAGCGGGACCCATCGAACCGGCACAGACCCCACCGGGTAGGGTCCCCACCATAGCCTTGGTCATACACGAACCCAAAGAACCAAAGATCGCCGTGGCTGTCGAAAGTCAGCGGGCCATGAACGCCCGGGCTCCCGAATATGGTCTCCCCATCATGCTCTATTACGTGCCAATGGCTCCGCTCGAACACCGCAAGGGACCCAGCCACGTCGGCCCACAACCTGCCGGAATCATCGAGTGCGACACCCCAAATCGGCCAGCCCTCCTTAGGAGGCAATGGATGGTCCACAGACACAGGGATATTATTCCATCCCTCTCCGCTGTTAGAGTATATCCCCCCCTTAAAATCAAATGGGGTGTTGCCTGCGCCGAAGGCAAGATAGACCGTCCCATCCGAACCGACGGCGACGTCCCTGACCAGGCCGTTGCACCAGGGCAGCTCGTCCGCTGTTACCTCGCCATCTCGAATCTTATACAGGTAGCCCACGCAGGCCACATAGACCGTCCCGTCCGGCCCAAACGCAATGTCCCTCAGCCCGTGCGGAGGCGTGCACGCCAAGTACCCATCCTCCATATCCTGCGTCACGACCAACCTCCCGCCCCCGAACCACTTGTTGTTTGCATTGTCAACCTTAAGACACCAGAAAGCATTGGCATCCCGAAAATCGTCAAATACGGTGTAGCCCTCGGAGCCTAGATGCGTGATGAGCGTGCCCCAGTCGTGTATGGCGTCCGAGTAATAGTTGCAGGCAAACCAGACCCCATCCTGCCTGTCGACTCCAACCTCGAACACAGAGGACAGCCCAGAGCTCGTCACAGGCCCAGCAATCGTCATCGGACCCTGCCAACCTCCATCACTCAGCCGAAACACCGCGCTCGCGCGCCCGAGCGAGCCAAAGGCGAAAAGCGTCCCCTCCTCATCCGACGCTATATTGGACAGGGAGAAGTCGGCAGAATCCGGCAGCCCAACATCCTGCCAACGACTGCCGTCGAAGTGCGTGATGCACGTGTCAACCACGAGATAGGATTCGTAGTAGTACCCGAGCACCCAGGGATGGCGCCGCTCGTCGAACGCGAATCTCTGCCACCTCCAGCTTTGGTCCACTGGCAGTCCGTCCTCGCTGTCCCAAATCTCCCACGTCTCCCCATCAAAGCGGCCTATCCGCGGCGGGTGGCCGGGCCAACCCATGAACCATCTATTCCCGAACCGGTCAACGGCCCCTCCGGACGGTCTGAAATCTACTGGAGTGTAATAGACCTTCAGTTCGTGCCCATCGAAGCTGTATATCCTAGGTGCATCAGACATGCTCTCGCCAAATTGTGTGCCCCACAGGGAGCCCGAAGAATCCACCCCGCACCACCAAGGCCATCTGGCAAAGCCAAAATCGCCTGCATCGTAGTGTATGCAGTCCGGCCAACCGGGAGGACTCAGTCGGTAATGGGCTAGATCATTCGTATATTGGGTCCAGATCCCGCCCCGGTTATCGAGCACACCGAATCGCCCGATATCTCCAACGCCGACCCAACGCAGCCCGTCAAATGCCAGCCACGGCAAGCGGCCCTCCCTAACCGAGCAACATGTCCAGATCAAGCCCGTGTCGTCGATGTAGGCCTTCTGGACACTTGTCATCGGCAGTCCCCGGGTGGTCGTCAAGACCGTATATGCGCCTGTCTCGATGGAGCCAATCACGAGCCCACCTTCGACCACCCCGTAGAACTTCCCGTATCGCGCCTCGAAACCTGCCCAACCCCGGCACGAGCTTTCCGTCCAATTGATAATCGTGCTCGACGGTAGAATCGTCTGCCCCAGGGATGGGCAAGTGAGCGTCGCAAGCAAAAAGCACACAAACGCAGACCATAGAATCGAACGCCTCATTAGTTCTACCTCCTTATTACAAAAGATGTATTGTCAATGAGTTACCATCATTAAGTGTGTAAATCGAACTTAAACAGCTACTCCTGCTTTGTCAATTTGTTGTTCTTTGCCGTCCACATAGACCTTGCCCCTAAAGACCTGTTTCATCAGTTCCGGGGCTTCTGGGCGCTTGAACCTCCTCTCGGACACAGCCACGGGAAATGAGCACGCCTCAGCCCCATAATGTGCCAGCTCAAGGCCAAAGACAGTAAATGAAGCCCGATTTGGTCCCGACCAAGACCCTCCCATCGGGCGTTAGCGCTGACCGTCGGGACACCATCCAGCCCAGGTCTCTCGATGCCAAAATCTGTCCGGTGTCAGCGTCCAGAACGTAGAACATGCCGTCCCAGTTGCCAACGTAAAGCATCTTCTCGTCTGAAGACAACAGAGGCGAGGCCTCGACCACATCACCACACTTAACCGACCAGAGAATACTCCCGTCTGTGGCCGAGAGCGCATACACAAGACCGTCAAGCGTTGAGGCATAGATGCGTCCCGTGCCCAGCTGAGGCGTGGATTTGACAAAGCCTCGAAGCTGCGTCTCAAACAGCAGCTGATGCGTCGAGGCCGAGATCGAGAGGAGACGTCCGTCCCAGCACGCCACAATTATGCGACCTGCACAGACGACCGGAGTGGAACGCACGGCGCTCTTGGTGTCAAAAGACCACTCAAGCTCGCCGGACAGAAGGTTTAGCGCCAGCAGCTCTTCGGAATCGGAGCCAATGAACACGGTCTTGCCGTCGCTTGCGGGAGATGACTTGAACAAGTGGTCATGCCGATAGACCCAGAGCTCCTTCCCGAATGCGGGCCCGAGGGCGAAGATGCGTCCCATCCGCGCAGCAACTACGAGGCGATCGCCGACGACAAGCGGCGTCGTCAGGACCTCCGACTTCGCGTTGAAACGATAGAGCTGTTCTCCAATCTCTGGGGCAAGGGCGTAAAGGTAGTTGTCCTC
The DNA here is from genome assembly GCA_035527515.1 of bacterium. Lineage (NCBI taxonomy): Bacteria > bacterium. The sequence continues at coordinate 93,687 of DATLAJ010000114.1, read as the reverse complement.
AGAGCCACAGAAGAGCCGATCCTGGGCGGCGACAGGCTCGCCTACCTTGGCGCCAAACGTCTCGAAACTCCATACTGGCCTCCCGTCCAGCGAGAGGCAGTAAACGAAGCCACCCTCGCTCCCGAAATAGATCCTGTCGTGAGCCACGACTATGCCGGAGCAGATCGCCCCGCCGCTCTGGTCAACAGCTTTCTTGAGAAACGGGTCGCGATACTGCCACTTGTGCTGCGTTTGGAATGACCAGACCAGTTCAAGAGGCCGGTGAGCGCCTGGGCTTGTTGGCCCTCCCTCCTGGGTAGTCAGTTTGGGCGGCTTGAGCGAAAACGATTGGGCCGACCCCGTGGGCCCACTTGGGACTGTGAGCTTCTGCCACTCCGGATAGAGAGCTACAAGGATGACGACGAAGCCGATGGCCAGCAGAAGAAGCGCGATTCTCGAGCTGCGAAACATGGCTCCTGAGGGCCCTCTTTAGGACACGATTTCTCTGACGAACGGATATTAAGGATTGTATGTTCGTGAGGGATGCGTTGCAAGAACCTCCTTGTCTCTGAAGCTTCTGCTGAGGCAAAACAGGTGCGCACGGCGGGCCCGTAGTGAATGCGTGGAGCTCGATCTTCGCAGTGCGGCGGCTATTGTTATCGAGAGCGTGTGTCATGGTGAGCCAGGGCTGCCCCTGGCTCCTGTTTTAAGACCTTTCCCCATCTCTATGGCGCCTCTTTTGCCAGGCCTGGAGGTCCCCATAGAGCTCAGCGTCAAGGGCTTGCCTTTGGTTGAACTCGACCTCGCAGATGTCCCGGCGGGGCCTATCTTGGCCCGCCCAGTTTTCTATCACTCAGTAACCTGGAAGGTCGCGACAGCTGCTGCTCCGATGAATTTCGAGGTCGAGGCATCTGAAATCGCGCCCGCGAACGCGTAGCTGCCGGGTTCGACGATCAAGGGATAATATGACGGCAGATGAATCGATACCAGTGGGTCCATGACCATATTGGCGCCCGAGGGGATTGTGATGCCTTGCGCCCAGGGCTTCACATCGTCCTTGAGCCATCGACCCTCGGCTGTGAAGGAGTATAAGGCGCCGTTTGGGGTTATGAGGCCAATGTAAATGTCCAGGGGTCTTGTCTGGCCGGGGTTTGACAGCGAGACGACACACGAGACAGTTTCCCCTGGCCTGTAGCTGGGTTTTGAGACAGAGACATCGATCTGCGGCTCTGCTGCGGACACGAACTGTATTTCTGTTGCGCCACCAAGCGTCGCAAGCCATAGGTCTCCATGGTTGCCCAGGGTGATGTCCTGGACACGATTGTCCGCTATGCCTTCGGCCTGTGTGAAGTTCTCGAAACACTGGCCATCGTAGTGTGAGACGCCACCTGCGGTTGCGAGCCAAACGTCTCCAGAAGGGTCATAGGTGATTGCTGTTACTACGAAGTTGACAAGCCCTTCCGCCCTGCCGAACGTGGTGATTCCCTCAGCGTCCCAGCGAACTGCTCCTAGGTTGGTGCCGATCCAGACAACGCTCTGTCGGTCGGCATTTATTGAATAAATGCCGTTGGAAGGTAGGCCGTCATCGACCGTGTAATGTGTCAATTGTGAGCCTTGCAGGATGACGAGGCCTCCTTCGGTGGAGTTGTTTCCCATCAGGACCCTTCCCTCAGGATCGATAGCGAGCACGTCGATTGACGCAAACGGCAAGCCATCATCAGCGGTCAGGGAGTAGAATCTCGCTCCGTCATAAGCAGACAGGCCTTCGGCGGTCCCAGCCAACAGTACGTCCCCAAGGATGGCGAGCGAATGCACAGTGTTGCTGCAAAGACCATCGTCAGAGTTGAGCGAAGACCAGTGACCAGCGTCAAAGTGGGCAAGCCCCGCCAGGTCGGTGCCCAGCCAGACTTGGCTGCCCGGGGCCTCAACGATCGCGTTGACCTTCCCAAGTGTCCTGCCTGCAACATCGCGATATGACTGCCAAAGCCCGTCCGTTTGGAGGACTGAGAGCCCTTCCTCACAGCCGAACCAGATGCTGCCATCAGAGGTAGGAGTTACGCAGTGGACCTGATTGTCCAGCAGGCCCTCAGGAGAAGTGAGAAAGAAGGCATTGTCCTGATACCAGCACCAAAGCCCGTTTGCTGCCGTTCCGATGTAAACGTTCCCATCCGCATCGGCCGCGATCGACAGGAGCTGATCGTCGGGTAGGCCGTCTAGATAGTTGAAAGAGAGCCAACCAGGATCTGTCCAGACGGAGGCACCAAGCTCGGTTGCCGCCCATACATAGCCCCTCGGGTCGGCATAAAGATCAGCGATGACCGAACCCTGGATGCCATCATCCGATGTGAAGGGCTGCAGCACGTTCCCATCGAAGAGGCAGACGCCGGAGCCGTGGGTGCCGATGAAAAGGCGGTTGGCAGTGGCTGTCAAGCAGCTGATGTCATTGCTGGGAAGGCCGTCGTCAGTGCTCATTCTTTGCCAAGACGAGCCGTCATAGACTGATACTCCGTTTGTGGTCGCGAAATAAAGGATACCGGCGCATTCCGTAATATCCTTCACCCAGCTGTCGGCGAGGCCATCCTGGACGGTGTAGCTCTCGAAGCTCTCCCAGTCGAAGACGGTAACGCCGCCGGCCGTGCCGAACCAGACTCTCCCATCGCTAGATGTAAATACCGCCTCGACCCTAGGGCTAATGAGGCGCGAATTACCGTCGAAGCTAGACCAAGTCTCTCTGTAATTTCTGCTTGCACCTCCAAAAGTGCCGACCCATACGCCACCCGATAGGTCGAGGGCAAGAGAGAAAACGTGATTGCTAGCGAGGCCTTCTGACGTCGTGAATCTGTCGCTTGAGCCATTTGGCATGCACCACCGGACTAGGCCGCCGTCCGTCCCTGCCCAGACGAACGGGCCGTCAACAAGTATCGCTTTCGTGATGACATTGATGTTCGTGAACGTCTCTAGTTTCATCGCCGGCGAGCACGAAGGCAGTCCTAAAATGCCCGCCAACAAGACCGCAACAAGAAATCTTCTCATCGCTAACTCCTCCCTTCTAGAGCTTTTGCAGCCTATTCATAGCGAGATCTTGGCAGCGTCAAACCCAAAAGCGCACGTGCGGACCGGCCAGCGCGCCTCAATATAGATATAATGATTGCCTGCTAGAATATCAAGGGCCAAATTGCTCCCGAATAATCAGATTGAAGAGGGGAATGTTGTGGCCGCCTCGGGGATGGGGCGCATGGGATTTTGCCCGAAAGGGCACACCACGGGTAGCCGCAGGCGCAGCCTGACGGTAATAAGGAGAGCTCCTTATGATAACCCTCCCGTTGCGTTGCACGCACGGCTACCCACGGTATCCCCTGTCGGGGATTGCAGCCTCGGTCCCTCATTTCCACCCGGCAGGTGAAGGAGGCACCAGTTCGGACTGCAACATGAACTCCTCTATCTACGTGTTAAGTAACTGCAACAGACAACTTCGCGAACGGTCAATCTGATTATTGGGGTGCTTCGGGGAAGGAGTTTGATTGCGTGGAGGTCTTGGTCATCGGATACGAGCCTCCTACGCTAAGAAGGGATTTGTTTGGCGCTCTTGCTCGATAGTCGATTGTGGGGGGCCGTAGGCGTGGCCTGGGAGGACAATTGTGTCGTCGGGAAGGATCAGAAGGCGCTGTCTGATCGACTCCAGAAGCTGGCTCTGTGAACCGCCTGGAAGGTCGGTTCGGCCGAGGGCGGAGACAAAGAGCGTGTCCCCTGTAAAGAGAGTTCCGTCTGCAAGAAGGCACACACTGCCCGGCGTGTGGCCGGGTGTGTGAATGATCTCGATATTGGTCTTGCCCAATCTGAGCTTCTCGCCATCTACAAGCGTTCGATCGGGGGGCGGCGAGGTCGAGGCGCCGATCAGCTCCGCAATTGGAATGCCACATTCGTCGTTCAGGAGATAAAGGTCGTCTTGATGCATCAATATGGGACAGCCGAGCGCTTCTTTGATCTCCTTGTTTGCGCCTGTGTGGTCAACATGGCCGTGAGTGTTGACGATCATCTTGACGGTAAGCCCGATGCTCCTGATGGTGTCGAGTATGCGGTCGGGCTCCGCTCCGGGGTCGATGATTATCGCCTCATGCGAGGTGTCGTCCCATAAGATATAGCAGTTGACGTCGAGGGGTCCCACCGTAAGACGTTCAACTCGCATTGGGGTCTCCGGTGAGTTGGCTTTTAGACTTGGAGCCGTCAAGCATATTGGGCAGCTCGTTGAGGTCTTGTATGAGAAGTTCTGCTCCTTGAAGCTCACCCGGAGCGCCGTAGCCGTAATGGACGCCCACCGGGATCATCTTGCACTCAATTGCGGCCTCGATATCGTAACACCTATCGCCGACCATCATTGCCCTTTTGGAGCCAAACTCCGCGAGTATCTCCTTCAGCAGAGCCGCCTTAGGCGGATAGCCACGCATGCCGCTACATAGGACCATGTCGAAGTATTTGTCGAGCCCGAACGCGTCGATGTTGCCTTTGAGGAACCCCATGCCGCAGTTGCTGGCGAGGCCAAGTTTGAGGCCCATCCGACGCAGCTTGACAAGCGCGCCGGGCGCGCCGGGCGCGAAGGACCCAGCCCCTTCGGCGAGGAGCTTCGCCTCAAGTTGATATATTCGCTGCTGGATTCTGCTTCTGACGGAGGGCTCAAGATCGGGGAATAGCGAGGCGAAGTACTCAGGCGATGGCTTCCCTATGCTGTCGAGGATTCTCTCTCTGGTAGGGAGCTCAGCGTCGATGCCGAGCTCTAGAAACATCTCTCTTGTGCCCTGGTGCACAGATTGGATGGCGATGTCCCGGGCCAGCACAACCGTCCCGTCCATGTCGAAAACGATGCTGTCGATTCGGTCATGGGACATTGCGTCAGTGGTGGCATGTGGAACAGTGGCCTGAATTGCAGGAGGCGCAGCTCGAGGTTATGGCAGAGTCTCGGTTTGATGAGGTGTATGTGTCAGTTCTGGTTGAAAAGGATGAAAAGCGCCGTCTTATGTGCTCGCTTCGGCAATGTTTACACTCAGATACCTGCTCGCCTGGGGAGACGAGCGCCTCGAAATCCCTCCCGCAATCGTCGCAATGGTATTCAAAAATCGGCATTTAGACCGGCTCCTTGATGTCACTCCGTTAAGTTCCAAAAGACAGCTGTAGGAGAGACGATCATTCCCCAGCTCCTAGTGGAAAACAAATCAGCTACGATTGAGGTTACATATTTCTGCCTTACGGGCACAGCAGTTTTCACAGTCTCATCCATGGCCCGTACACATGCGCTCCATAGCGCTGTTTGCTCCCTCGATAAGGTTGTCCCAGCAAACACCGTGTCGTATTGGGTAGGAATTGCTGGCATAGCACGAATCGAAACCCGGCGGGCTGTTCGAGGATATTCCGATCTTCACAAGACTGGTGATGAATATGTCGCGACGGCGATCTTGTTGCCTCGGGCGCCGATAAGCAAGTCCATGCCGCCGAGGAGGCTGACGCCGCCGTAGAACGTGTAGTCACCGGGCGGGAGAGAACTCGTGTCGATGTTCAGCAGCACGTGAGGTTGAATGGAGGAGGCACTGAGCGTGAGATCGACCGGAGTCGGCGTCTGGCCCCAATCGGGGTAGTAGTAGAACTGACCGTTATATTGGCAGGCGAGCCACAGCGAGACAGGAATGATCCTTCCGGCGTTGGTGAGCTGCGCGCTCAGGGTCAAGACGCCTTGCGGGTTGACGCTGGTCGAGAGCTGAAGCGATTGCTGTGCAGGGCCGTCGTTCTCGACGCGAGAAAGCCCACCGGTTGTGCCGACCCACTTGTCGCCGTTATGATCGACAGTGACGCAGAGCAGATTACAGTCGGCCAGTCCATCGGTTTCGTCTAACGTTATCACCGTCCCGTCGGGCTTGATCGAGACGAGCTCGAATTTCCACATTTGGTCAAATCCGATGAACCAGATTGCGCCATCCGCATCGATCGTCCCCTTCAACGCGGACTCCTCGTAGAGCTGCGTCCAACACTCTCCGTCTGACCGGAAGACGCCCTGCGCCGTGAAGAAAACAAGCCGTTCTTCAACGTCAAACACGGCGCCAGAAACGTCGGACTGGGCGAATGGCACGGGAGTCGGAAGAGAGCCGCCGCCCCAATTCCGGCCGTCAAACGTCCTAATAACGCTGCCCAGGATGAGCCAGACGCGGTTGTCCGGCGCCATTACAATTGTCGGGGCCCTTCCCCGATCACCGCTGGTCTTGGCATGGGTGCCACAACCGAATTGGGCGGGCCCAAAACTGACCGCGCGTCCGGGGAAGAGGTCATAGGTTGGGAATAGCTCCCAATCATCTCCTCGTATCCGCGCTGCACCTGAAAAGTCGTAGAAGTCAGACCCTTCGAGGCTCACCCAGAGCTCGCCATCTGCCGCAGGCTCCATTTGAACCCCAACGCAGTCCGTCACGCCGTGGTCGTATCCCTCCTGAACCAAGAACTCAGCGCCATCGAAGCTTATCAGTCTTCCTGGGTACTCGAAGAATTGAATCGAGCCGTTGGTGTCCACACATGTCGCGGCCACCTCAAACCAGCTGAAGACGCCCTCTGGGTCAAAATAATCCCAAGCAGCGCCATCGTAACAACCGATGCCAAAAGCGCCGCTCTCACCGACCCACATCCGGCCGCGGAAGTCCTCAACCAAATCCGTTATGATGTTGTCCGGCGGACCGTCGCCGAATCCGACGTGTGAGAACTGGTGGCCATCGAAAACAAGCAGGCCGTCGGACCGCGTGCCTACAACCATCTGGGTGCCCTCTAGCGCCGCGATTCCCCTGACGCCGTTCCGCCATGTGCTATCGTCGTCATACTCAAATACCAGGTTTATCCCGCACCCCTCGGTGAAGAGCTGGCCGCTCTGCTCGTCGCGCCGGAGCAACCCGGCGCCTGCGTAGGCCCACAGCGTGCCGTCCTCTGCGAACGAGAAACCGCTGGGGCCGTACGGGAATGGCGCCCAGACCGTTCCGTCGGCAATCTGGTGCCATTGATCTCCGTCGAAGCGCCAAAGACCGTCCTCTGAAGCTACATAGGCAAAGCCTGATGCGTCTCGCGCGAATACGTAGAAGTCAACGTCAAACCCAGGACACTCAACAAACGAGCCGCTTTTGGTGTCATACCAGAAGATCCATCCATCGGCGGAACAGAATACGTTCCCGAATCCGTCAAAGATGAGTTCATCCGGGTACCCATCAATCTCAACTGGCTTCACTTCTGCTGCGTTTACGTGGAACAGATAGTCATCATAATTCCCAGGCATGGAGCCTACTACCCAGGCCTCGTCTCTCGAGATGGCGGCAACAGTATAGGCGCTGTCAAACAGGGGGTAATTGAGGACCTCTCCCTGAGAGTATCGACAGAGCCCCCATCCGCCTATCCAGACGCTCCCGTCGGGCGCGACATCAACAGCGCCTACTTGGCTGAATCCCATAACCGCATTGTCCGTGGATAGCAAAGTAACCTGTCCCTCATTCAAAACCAGAGCGCCGCACATAGTGCCGACGGCAATCACGTTCCCTCTCGAGGCAACGTCAACGATGAAATCCCAGTTGCGATAGTTTGTTATCTTAGCGTCCGAGCCTTCCCCCACATGAGCCGCCATGAATGCACACAACAGAACAAGGCAGAAGACCATTGAGTTGACAGACTTCATATTCTCAAGCCCTCCGTTTCAACTTATACCGTTTATTATGGGAAATTGCGACCATAGACTAGAAGCTCTTGTCGGGGACTTTCTCCCAGTCGGCGAGGAAACGCTCGATGCCGACATCAGTAAGCGCATGCCGGAAGAGCTTCTCCATGACCGCAAATGGTATGGTTACGATGTCCGCGCCCAAGAGAGCCGCCTGCTTGACGTGCTCTGGGTGCCGAATGCTGGCGACTATGACCTGGGTCTCAAAGCCGTAATTGCCCCTTATCTCAAGCAGCTCGGCAACTAGCTCCATACCGTTGTGGCCGATGTCGTCAAGCCTCCCTATAAAGGGCGAGATGAACGAGGCGCCGGCCTTACATGCTAAAAGGCCCTGATTGGCGGAGAAGATCAGCGTTACGTTGGTTCTTATGCCCTCGCCCTGAAGGATGCGAACTGCCTTCATTCCGTCGCTGGTCATGGGGACCTTGACGATTATGTTGTCCGCTATCTTGGCAAGCCGCCGCGCCTCGGCAACCATTTTGTCCGCCTCGAGGCTTATGACTTCGGCACTGACAGGGCCAGGCCGGACGATCTCGCAGATCTCGGCAAGGGTCTCCCTAAAGGCTCGGCCAGTCTTTGAGACCAGAGACGGGTTGGTTGTTACGCCATCTGCGAGTCCCATCTCCCTCGCTCTTCTGATTTGGGAAACGTCAGCGGTATCGACGAAGAATTTCACTTCAAGCCCTCCTGGACAGCCTCTTGTCCCTTGAACATTTGGTCAGCATCGGTGCTATTTCTTGCGTTTTTTGGCCATGATCTGCGCCTTGGCACTTTTGAAAAGATGAACCAGCCACCGGGATGAGGGGCACACGAACGCACAACAGCCGCATTCGATGCAGTCGAGCACCGACTCAGCCTCGGCGTCGTCGAGGCGCTCGCTCTCCACGAGCGCTCCGAGTAGATACGGCCTGAGGTGAATTGGACAGGCCTGGACACATCTGCCGCATCTGAGGCATGGGTCGGGCTCTCGGATTGTGGTATCGTCCTTGGTTAGCACCAGCACGCCAGAGGTGCCCTTGCAGGCGGGAACCCGGTCTGTGCTCTGCGCTATGCCCATCATCGGCCCACCAAATATGATCTTGCCGATCTCGCCATTGTAGCCGCCGCACTGCTCAATCAGCTGCGACGCTAGCGTCCCCACACGCACCAACAGGTTCTTGGGGTCCTTGACGCCGCTTCCGGTCACCGTGGTTACCCTCTCGATGAGCGGCCTACCCTCGAACACAGCATCCGCAATCGCCGCCGCAGTCCCCACGTTTTGAACGACCACGCCAACATCCATCGGAAGCCCCGGCGGCGGCGGCACCTCGCGGTCCAGAAGCGACTTGATCAGCTGCTTCTCGCCACCTTGTGGGTATTTGACCAAGAGCTTGAACACCTCGATGTTGCCCGAACCGTTCAGCGATTGTCGCATCACCTCGATCGCATCGGGCTTGTTGGCTTCGATGCCGATTATGGCCCGGTTTGCGTTGAGAACACGGACCACGACCTTGAAGCCATTGATTATCCGTGTGGGATGCTCGAGCATCAGCCGGTGGTCGGCGGTCAGGTATGGTTCACACTCTGTTCCATTCAGAATTACCGTATCGATCGGCTTTTCTCTTGGAGGCGATAGCTTCACGTGCGTCGGGAACGTCGCCCCGCCCATTCCCACAACGCCGAGCTCACAGATGCGCCCGATTAGCTTCTTCGGCTCCACGTCCCTTATGTCATCGAGCGGCTGCATGGGATCGACCGCGTCGTCCCTCCCGTCGTTCTCGATGGTTATCGCCGGCTGCACATTGCCAAGCGGGTGTTGGAACGGGCCGATCGCTTTGACCTTGCCGGACACGCTCGAATGGACCGGCACCGATACGAAACCTTGCGCCTCGCCGATCTTTTGCCCCATCTTCACCTCGTCGCCGACCTTGACGATGGGTTTGCATGGTGCACCGATATGTTGAGACATCGCGATCACTACGAGCTCCGGCGCCGCAGCCCGCTCGATAGGCTTCTTCTCGGTTAGGTATTTGTTTTCGAGCGGATGTATCCCACCCGGGAATGTTCTCGCCTTCATTGCCTTACTCTCACGCTCCAGAGATTGAAAGAGATCGAACAGTCAGTGCTTAGGTTTATTTTGGAGCAGAATATAGGGCGAAGCGTGGTGTGAGTCAATCGCCAGCAAGCTCCCCAATAATCACATTGATGGGGTGTCGGGCACGACGAGGGTCCGTTTGGAGTGCGGCGGCTTGGCCTTCTTGCCCGCATAGGAAAGGGTCCACAGATGACGCAGATTTCACAGATTGGCATGGCGCATCCTCCAACCGAACAGACTGTCCACGAAAGACATGAGGGGATGCCAAGCTTCTTCTTAGTGTTTCTTGGTCGCCCTCGTGGATCATCTTCTGACCATTGCCAGCGGAGAGCCTCCGCTCCCGAGACCCTCTCTACCCCAGAACGCATTGGGCAGCTGCTGCCGAGGCGGACGGGGCCATAGTCCGGTGTTCTGGACGTTCCCTGGCCTTAAGCGAGAAGCGTGTGGTCGCTGCAGAAAAACTGCCTGCCTGCAAGGTAAGAGACGATCGTGGCGACAACCGTCGCCTGGCAGAGAAGCAGATAGAAAACGACTACCTGTATGGAGACCGCCTCGAAGACGTTCGCGCCGGCAAGTATCATCCCTGTCATCGCCCTCGACACATGCCCGCGTGTGATGCGGCTCTGTGCTCGGCGGCTCCTGAAGAGTCACGCCGTGCAGGCGGAATCCTCGAGCAGTGAAACGCAGTACTAGCAGGTATCCTATTCGTCATCGCTGCGGCGCCTCGAGTCGAGGCTCAGGATTTCACGGAGACCCTTAAGTGAACAGTATTGGGCCTAGCCGGGCAAGAGCTCCCAGCCGTCGCCGCTGCGTTTGACGTGAAAGAATCGCATTGCCCTGAAACTCAACGGCTTTGAATCGAGTTTGAACGAGAGCAGCCTTTTCTCCGGGAAATAGACGTTCTTGCACACTTCGCCCGCCTCGGTCTCAATTATGATGGCCACGGGAACATCCTCGCTCATCACGTCGCCGATATTGCTCAGCCGAAGCCTCACCTCAAACTCGCCGTCGGGAAGCGACTTGACCTTTCCCGCGACTTCGAAATTTGCCGCCCTCGCCCCAGCGAGCCAGTGGTCAAAGAACTCCCCAACTTTGGCCCAGTACTCCATCGAAAAAACGTCCTTGGCGCCGATATGCTCTGTCCCGGGCGCCACCCATAGATATTTGGGAATCCTTGCCTTCTTATAGAGATTCCGGGCCATATCAGCGGGGCAAAGCGCATCATTCTCGTTCGCAATAATGAAAAGCGGCTTGGGCGATAATTCGGCGACTGACCTTATCGGGTCGAACGCGGCCGTCGCTTTCGCATCTTTGGGAATCTTGGCCGCAAGCTGTGGCGAGTATTTCTTGATGACCCGTGGAAGTACCTCCCCGAACGACGAAAACGGCGAATCGGCAACTATCGCCTCAACCGCGTCAAGCTTTGCCGCAACGTTTATCCCGACCGCAGCACCGATCGAGACCCCGAAGATGCCGATCCTACTTGCAGCCCCTCCAAAACGCCTCTCTGCATAGTTCACGGCCGCCTCAACGTCCTTTTCTGTCATCAGGAACGAGGCCTCACCACCAGACAGACCCGTCCCACGATAGTCGAAAGCCAGCACGTTGTAGTTTAGACCGTGGAGGCGCTTGATCATATCTAGCCAGACGCCGATGTTGCCCCTCGCACCTCGGCAGAAAACGATCGTAACCCTCGACTCCTCGCTTGGCACGAACCAGCCAGCGAGATTCACCCCGTCCTGGGTGCTTATCACGACGTCTTTGAAAACAAGCCCAACATCCTCCGGTGACTTCGTCGGTGGGCCGGTGTCCAGCATCATCGCCTCGGCCAGGTGCTTGTCCAGATACGCCTGCCAATCAACGGAATGGACGACGATAACTATCGTTATGACGATTGCGGCGATTACGACAAGGCCGATGGTCGCCAGGCCCCAAAAAGACCTCTTGCTACCTTTCTCTTTTGGATTTGTCATCTCGTTCGATCCTTGTTCTACCCTCAACAGCCTTACCAAGCGTTCTCTCGTCAACAAACTCCAAAGGCCCTCCCATCGGCACGCCGTAGGCTATTCTGCTCACAGCAACGCCGAGCTCACCTACCACCCGCGCAACGTAATTCGCAGTTGCCTCACCCTCTACGTCTGTCCCCGTGGCGATGATGACCTCGCTGAAATTGCCGCCCTTGAGCCGCTCAAGCAGGTTGCTTATCGTCAGGTCCTCCGGGCCAACGCCTGAAAGCGGCGAGACCTTCCCGAGAAGGACGTGATAAAGACCACGATACCTGTGTGAACGCTCTAAAGCCGCAATGTCGCGAGCTGTCTCCACAACGCAGAGCGTCGTTCTGTCCCGCTCATCGTCGGAGCAAATCGTGCAGAGCTCCGCCGACGAGAGGTTGAAACACTGCTTGCATCTGTGCACCTTCTCCCGTGCCGAGACTATCGCCTTGATCAGCGATTTCGCCGACTTATCGGGCATGTTCAGGATGAATAGCGAAAGCCGCTCAGCCCCGCGCCTCGAGACGCCAGGCAGACGCGCAAGCTGCGCGATCAAGCTGACAAACTGACGAGGATAACCCATTCTATAGCTGGTTCAGTATCTGCGGCGGCAGGCCCATCTGCCTAGCAAACCGACCCATCTCCCTCGCCATCAACTCCTTCGACTTGCGCAGCGCGTCATTCACCGCCGACAGAACGAGGTCCTCCAGCATATCGACATCGTCGGGGTCGATAACCTGCTTATCAAACTTGATGGAGATTATCTCCTGAGCCCCGTTCGCCACTATCGTAACCATCCCGCCGCCGACGGTTGCCTCAACGGTCTTCTCGCGCACCGCCTCCTGCGCCGCTGCTATCTTCTCCTTAACCTTTGCCATCTGCTTGAAGATGTTCAGATTCATCCATGTTCCCTCTTCGTCGTAAAATGCTCAGCCTACGCCACATCAACCCCATCTTTGCACATCTGAGAGGTAACCGTCAACCGTGCCACCTCGCCACAAAAATCAGGTTGGAGGCAGGAGACTTCATAAGATGAACATGTTTAGCGGCTCCCAACAGCACGGTCTATGCCTATAACGCGCTTGGTCGGCCCACGAAGGCCACTGACCCGCTGTCGCACAGCACGACGACCTACTTCGATTCAGCGGACCAGCTCACGTCCTCGACAGACGGCGCCTCAACCTGGAGCTACTATTACGATGGCAACGGGGCGATGACGGGCGAACTGACGCTCCGCGGCAAAGTGCTCCCTGTCGGCGGCGTCAAAGAAAAGACCCTCGCCGCGTGGCTCTAATTCCGGACGGCATCGACTGGAATTGGAGCTTACCGGAGCCGGGGCATACTCCCGCCCTGAAAGGGCGGAACGTGGGTAGCCGTAGGCGTCAGCCTACGGATCACGACCAGCGAAGAAAAAGAAAAACAATCCTGAAAGGGTTGCACAATCGACCGTTTTATGACGAAGGTTTCCGGTGTGAAAGGACTGTTGTGCGGCCCCTTCAGGGCCAATCTGGGGAGGTGGGGATGCGTTCCGATTCCGTAGGCTGACGCCTACGGCTACCCACGTTAATCCCCTTCGGGGATGCGGAGGCGGCGTCGAGCATCTGAGACGAAGTCGGCATCATGAACCAGTCCAAAACAGAATGGGGAAACTCCTGCTCTGACGAGGAATTTGCCCAAGGGGGGAAAGGGGGAGGGGCAAATAGGAGTGGCGACGGCGCAGCTGATTCAGTCCGCTCAGCCCTTTTCGGATACTGGAACACCTTCCAGCCTGCCCAGCCTTTCCTCAATTCTTGTAAGAGTATCCAAGACCGGTTCCATTTCTTTCTTACCCGCTCCGGAACATAATGCCGGATTATTGACCCACCAGTCCATCCCCATCTCTTTGGCCTTATCTACGGAACAGATGACAAGTCGCAGCTGAATCGTCAAGAGCTCGACGTCCACCAAGCTTATGCGGATATCACCGGCTATGACGATCCCCTTATCCAGGACGCGCTCGAGGATGTCGGCAAGGTTGGTAGTTTGCAGGGTTGTTGCCCGCTGAATGGCCATACTAAAACCTCCGGTTTACATTGATTATTGCTGATTGCTTTCGTATCTGTGCGGTTGTCCCTGTTGAGATGAAGATTGGGGACAGCTCGTGCGCCTCAATCGCCAATCATGAATCCATACAGTTGTCATTGGTCCGGCCACCTGTTTTTCTTCTGCCACCAATAAATCACACAGAATAGTATCCCTATAGCCACGGCCAGAATGCCCACGACTAAGACTCCTTCTGGTTCATGGCCATGCGCTGTGGATGAGTTATAGTAGTTTTCCAAGCGGCCCTAGATCGAGATTCAGGTCCTCATCCTCGAGGCCGAACTCCTTACGAAGCCTCTCGATCTCATGGGCTTGCTTCATCAGCGTTATCCCCAGCTCTTCGATCTCATCGTCACTCAGTGACTCCGCCTCGATGCGCCGGAGGGCCTGTCGCTCCAGGAGCTCATGCAGCAGTTTGACCAGTGTGAGCACCAGTTGGCCGAGGCCGTTTTTCACATCCTTCTGATTCAGGTTCAGGCGGCCGGCGGATTTGGGTTGAGGTCCCGTGCTTTCCCGCCCCTTTGCCGGCTCGGGTTGGAAAAAACCGCCGCTCTGCATCACTTTGGCAAAATCGCCAAGCGCCTCCGACTCTATTTTTGACTGTTTTTCAGAGTACATACCTTACCTCTTATGCCCGCCGTTCCCGTGCCGACTTTCTTGTCTAGCAGGAACCTTCGGCATCGAAAGCGAGCATTTCGCGAGCGGTTTCAATCGATGTCAGCACAACCTTAAGAGACAGGTAGATCAGATCGACGTTGGCCACCGAAATGGTCACCTCCCCTATCACCACCGCTCCTTTGTTGAGGACGCGATCGAGGGCCTCACATAAAGAGACCTGCTCGCTCTCTTCCAACGCATTTTTGATTGAATCCATAATCCATCATCAATTGTATAGTGTTTGTACAGTGTTTCTCCCAGTTGCCCGAGCGCTTCGAGCCCTCGGGGTTCGCCCTGCTGATAGACCAGGGTCTGATGCTGATCAGCAAACGCCTGCTTATACTTCTGCATGATTGCCTTCTCCCGCTGATGAACAGCTGAACACAGGGGACATCTGCTGGGAGGCGTAGCCAGGTTGAGAAACAGCAGCGGCACATAGATGTGCATCCGTTGGCAAGCGGCGATAAGGTCTTTGGTCTCTTCAAATGCCATCTCGGTCAGGATGGTCACGCCGAAGAGGGCCGAGGATTGGCTGCCCTTCAGCAGTCTTTGCAGCAGCTTGAGGGCCTTGGACATCTGCACCATGCGTTGTGAGACCTTAGGAAGTCTGAAGATGTGTTTATATTTCAGAAGGAGATTAAAGAACACCTTGAGCCACTGGTCGATGAGTTCGGGGGTCTCCAGCAGGCGCACCAGGTGCCCGGTTGGCGCCGAGTCGAGAATGATGAACTGGAACTGGTCTTGTGAAAGAAAATCCATGACCGACGTCAGGGCCATAACCTCGTCAATGCCGGGCGGCGAGAGGTCCATGATCCGTTCCATTACATCGCGGTCGAAGGCTAGATCAAAATTCGAGGAAATGTCGTCCAAGAACTCCTCTAACTCCTGCGCGTATTCGTCTTTTAAGGTCTCAAACTCTGATTGGGCATCTATTTCCATGGCTGTCAGGCTGGGGCTTAATCTGGTCGGCGTCGCGCCGATGGGCGTGTCCAGACAGGCTGAAAGAGAGTGCGCCGGATCAGTCGAAAAGAGAAGTACTTGCCTGCCGTTTAGTGCCTGTGCCATTCGGATGGCGGTCGCACAGGCCATCGTGGTCTTGCCCACGCCACCTTTGCCGGCAAACAGTAAAAGCTTGGTATCAACCGCGGGCAACTTGGCCGGTTTCAAGACTTCGGGTTGCCTATTCGTTTGGGGAATACTCACCGAGGGAAGCGGATTCGCCAATACAAGCGTATTCTCCCAGAACGTATGCAGGGCGTCTGCGCCGCGAACCTCCTTCGGGTACATGGGAACGGCCGACAGGACATATCCCGCCAGTCCGGCATACCCATTACGCATATTGATGGTCTGCCGCGCGTGCCGATCCGAACACTGCGGACATCTGCTTTCAGGATACAGACGGTTGACAACGATGTCGCAAACAGTTATCTCCAGCCGCTCCAGCTCATCTAACAGCAGCCGGGTTTCGTAGATGCTCAGCGCCTCAGCCAGCAGCACCGGCACAAAACAGCAGCGTGCCGAATCCGTTAAGAGTCGCCGCATACCCGTTACCGAGTTGGACAAATCCAGAAGGAACTCATCGAGCGCATCGCGTTGATAGGACCCGGCAAACAGATGCTTCATGTAACGATGTTTGGCGAGCAATGCATCCAGCGCATCGAGCCATTTTTCGATCAATTCCGGCATAGCCAGAAGCCGCAATGTATGGCCGGTGGGAGCGGTATCCACCACAATGCAGTGGTGTTTTTGATCTTCCGCCAACTGGGTGATTTCCAAAAAGGCCATTAGCTCATCCAGTCCCGGAAGAGAGAGGTCCATGAACTGGCTGATGTCCTCGTCATCTAAAAAGGTCCCGCGAGAAGCGATCTCCCTCAGTTTGGCATTGTGTTTATTCTTGAAGTCGGACAAGCAGCCCTGGGCATCAATTTCGAGCGTCTGTAAATTGCCCGGAAGGGATGAACCCGCCAGGCTGTCGCTCAGGGAGTGAGCTGGATCGGTTGAGACAAGGAGAAAGCTCCGTTCAGGCTGATGCCGGGCATAGTGGAGGGCCGTCGCCGAGGCGCACGTGGTCTTGCCCACGCCCCCTTTGCCGCCGAACAGCAGAAGTCGCAGATCGGTATTATTTAGGAAAGAGGGCCCCGCGGCCACCGCGGCCCCATCGCGCGAAGACCGTTCCAGAGTGTTCACGTTCTTATTACTCACCCTCATCCTCGCCAAGCGTTCCTCTCGTCTCGATGCCATCCAGACGGTCCAGTAACTCTTTTTCACGCTCGTCAAACTCGGCCTCGGTTATCCTCCCAGTCTCAAGGGCCATATACAGTTCACTCAACTGCATCGTCAGCGACTCGGCCTCATTGGCGATCTCCTCCTGGGCCGCGTTGCAGAGCATATTGTTAATCCACAGGGTGCCGTAGACCGGAAAAAGCAGAACGTCGTCAATGATAAACATGGCTTCCCAAATAGATACTTCGCAATCGAAGATCGTCAGTACTTCAGGTCGATCTCCACAAAGTTGTGCGGCGCCCAGGGCCCGTTGTAGTCGAATGCAAAATTGTTGTCGAACATGCCGGCGGCTTCCATAATTCCAGCTTCAAACCGGGCCTCGGCCTCCCTGGCCACCAGGCACGCCAGATTCATGACCTCCTTTTCAGTGCGGCATTTATTCCGTTTGATCGCGACACAATGGCGGGATAACGCGTTAACGGCATCCTCGGTATAGCCCTCTCTGTCCTGCTTGAGCGTGCGGTCAAACATCCTTCCCACCTCGATCTTTTCCTCTCGCGTCGGTTCACGGTCCGGGGTTCCGAAATACGTGTCGCGGGCGGACCTTAGCGCCGGGTGAGTATTGACAAAATACTCGAAGATGTTGGGCACGTCCCAGGTGACGTGCAGCCCCATCTCAACCTTCCCCTGCACACGCTCAAGTTCCTCTTGAAAGGCCTCTTGATTGAGGGAAAGGATCCTCTGAATGGCATCCGGACCGTCGGCAATGATGCCGAAGGACATCGGCAGCGGCGTACTATCGGTCATCACCTGTTTGAGGACTTTCTGGTGCGCGGCTAGATGGCGGCGCTCCGGGCGAATTTTCTGGTTGAGGATATTGCTGACAACCGCCGAGACGCCACCATTGGAAATCGTATAGACTTCAGCCCCCGCGATGCCGACAAGGCCGCTTGTTTGCCTACTGTCCTCTTCAACAATGGCGTATAAGTACCGTCCCCGATTGGGTGAGGTCTCTGCCAACACGATCCCACCTGCCCTTTCACGTTCCAAACGAGGATACACCGGTCTGCTCCGGCCGCTCGCTAGAATCGCTGGGGCCAGATACGTCCGGCGGCGAGGCGGACGGGCTGTTTGCCAATTGTACCGAGCGGAGCCATCCATTTTCGGTTTTGATCTCAAGCAATGCATGACAAGCAAAGCATCTGATTACACCGGTATAGTCGTCATAAGCCTCGGATATGTCCACATTGTGTCCGCATGAAAGACAGTTAATCTTCATTTCCGGTCCTCCCTTGTAGATGCCCTATGCGGGCACATGGTTTACGGCCTTTGCGGCACCGTTTGGCCCGCCGCTCGAGGCGCACTTTAGTACTTGATTCTAAAACTTCTCGTCGCATGAAGTCCCGAAGCATCGAACAGTCGCCCGGTGCTGTGCCTGATCAGCTTGATGCCGTCAAGTCCTTTCAACAGGTAGGCTTCTTCTTTTTCGATCTCCCGAAAGCGGGCATCGATCTGCCTCACCCGCTGCATCGCACTGTCCCGTTCCTTGCTGCGGCGAACCTTCTCCATCTCCAGGCAGCTGATCTGCATATACGCCCGGTGGGGTTCCTGGAAAATATCCACCTTACCTGAATACGTGCGTAGGTCGTGCACACCACGGACAGTTCTTTTCGGTATGGCCATCGTTGTCACCCTCTCTTTGTGAGACGTTCTTCAAGACACATTACGGTTCGCGCGGACTATCGTTAATCATACCCTTGCGGGAAGCCCGATGCTTCTCGCAGACCGTTTGTATGACCTCTTCCATCTTGGGGAGCATGAGCGACCGCCCCTCATGGGTAACCTTGGCCGTGTCGATGTTCACAGCATCGCGCCAGATGCGCATGAATGCCGGGTCGTTCACGTCTGCGCACCCGCCCAGGTGCGCGAGGATTTTGGCAACGGCAATGCTGGCCCGGATCGTCGGCCGCCTGTTATTCACACCGATCTGGCGCATCTCCCGGATGATATCGACAATAATCTCGCAGTCTGATTGGGACAGCCCGGACTTGGCCTTGGTGATTCCAACTTCGGTGTCGCGATCAAAATGATCCAACCTGATGGTGATGAGCCGGTCCGTGAGGGCATCCTGGGTCTTGTGTACGCCGGCATATTCCTCCGGATTGGAGGTAAATATCGCCCGAAAGTCCGGATGCACCTCAATATACCCGCCACCCGATCGGCGCAGCTTCGGCAGGTTGAGGATTTTTTCCTCCAAGACACTAAGGAAGGCATTATTGGCCTCCGGTCGGGAACGGGTGAACTCATCATAGATCAGCGTGGTTCCATTTTTGCAGGCCCTGGTCAGCCGGTTATCCTCCCACAGGGTCTCGACACGTTCCTCGGTCTTTAGTACCGAATGAATGAAATTATCCCAGAGATAATTCTTGCGGAGCCCCGAATCCCGGCCAATCAGATCGGCGCTCGAAAACTCGTCATCCCCATGTATGAGTGTCACCGGCTGTCCCAGCTGCGCCGCCACGTGGAAGGCAAGCGTCGTTTTGCCCGTCCCGGCAGGCCCGGCGAAGTGTATCGGGTATCCGACCTCAAGGTAGGCGAGGGCGCGTTCAGTTACGTCTTGCACGTATGGGGTAACGACGAAGTCCTCACTGGCCTCCGGCGTGACGTTGTCATCGCCAGCAGCCACCGTTATCCTACTTTCGGATACAACCTTCAGACCTGTTTCATTCATAGTAACAACTCCCATATCCTCCACGCTTAAACCAGCGCCTTGGCCTGCTCGATCCATTTCTCCACCTCGGCCGCTGCGTCCATTTTACCCAGGGCTGCTTTTAATACTGTAGGCGTGCTTGCGGCCAGTTGCTCCAGCGTAAATAAACCGACTGCATTCAAACGGCTTTGACGGCCGGGGCCGATGCCGCTGATCCGGGTAAGGTCCTCAGGGGTGCTTTTTCTCGCTTTCTCAACCGGCCCAGCATCCTTTTTGCCCGGCGCCGATGCACCGGCCCAGGCACGACGTGCATTCTCGATGTCGGTCGCAAATGTTACCCTCAGATCCCAAGCCCGGCGCCTCAGGTCGCTCACGGACTTTTTGACTTCGGACAGAAAAATCTCCCGGTCAATTCGGCCTTCCCTCGCCATGCCGAGCCGGTCTTCGCGAAAATTCGATTCCACTTGCACGGCATGTTCCTTTAAGGCCGATACGAAATCGCCCAGGTTGTCCTTCATCCGGCGGGTCATTTCAGCGTGATCGGTCCGGAAACCTGTTTGCATGTCGGAGACGTCTCTCTTCAACCCGTTCATGAATGCCCTGAGACCGGCTTCGGTCTTTTCAGCCGTTTCACTTCTATGGTTGAGGAAGCCCTCCAGCATTCGGGTTACATCGACGGAAAGACCGGATGAAAAAGTCTGCAGTTCAACTGTATCATTCTGCAACTGCCCCAAAAAACCGAACCGGCTTTGCCTTGAAGCACCGATCTCACCACGCAGGCGGGTCATATCGTCAGTTAGGCTCCCCATGATGATTATCCTTTCTCCTATCGAAGACCTTCCGGGCGGGTTATCCCATCCGGCGGACTTCAACTATCCAATTTGCAGGCCTATCCACAGTTATCTTTGCGTGAGAGGCCGGTCTGCGGCCTCTCACGCCCTCACGAAAGATGATTCTTGCCTTACGCCGGAACAGCCGCTGCCGCGGTAAGGCCAATGGCCTCGGCGTACTTCAGATACGTCTCAACTGAGGCGATCACAACTCTTGCCTCGATGGACAGTAGCTCGATCCCAACCAAGGACACCTTAACCCAGGCATCAATCACGATCCCTTTATCCAGGATCCGATCGACGACTTCGGCAAGGCTCGAGGAATCGGTCGACTTTTGAATCTTCGCCCTTTCCGCCATAATTGTTCTCCTTTCTTGTTAAGTGTGACGTGGTGTAAAAACTCCGTCCATATCCAACCTTGGCATACCGTTGTATTTTAGTAGCAATATATGTGCCAAACGCGTACGGATTGACAAACACACTATAGGCCCGCCGGGCAATCGGGGTAGTTCCTCTGCTGCCGGGGCTTTACGGGCCCGCATCCCCCACAGCACCTGAAACAAAAAATGAAGAAACCATACACGTCAGGAGCGAGGCGCAAAAGTGAATCGTCCCGAATTAGGGAATCGATACTATGGCGGATACGCCATATTTCAGTGGAACGGATTCCCCATATCGCCGGAGGAGGCCGGTAGTTGGGAGACGCTTCTGATGATCCTCAGAATCTCATCATTTTTGAACGGTTTGGATACGAAACCGTCGATGCGCTTTTCCTGCAGCGCCGTCTCCACCATCGGGTCATTTTGATAAAAATAGCCGGAAACGACCACGATCCGAATTGAGGGGGCCAGTCTCCGGATCTTTTTTGCCAATTCCAGGCCGTCGATGTCCGGAAGTTTGGCATCCAGAAAGGCCATTTGATAAGAATCTCTGCGCAGCAGTTCAAGCGCCTTCCCGCCGCTTAATGCGCTCCGGGCAGTCATTCCCACGCTTTCGATGATATGCTCGAAAGCCCAGCACATATCCGGTTCATCATCTACGACGAGAAACATCGGGGTTTTCGCTGTCATATATGCTCCTAAACTGTCCGGTTCCATCTTCTGCGGTGAAGCGCCACGTGCCTCGGCATTTGTCGAGTTACAGCATCGGCAGCATGATGGTAAAACTAGTTCCCCGGCCCTCAAAGCTCTCCACCTCGATGGTGCCGGAATGCTGCTCGATGATCGCGTAACAGATGGAGAGGCCCAATCCGACACCTTCTCCCACCGGTGAAGTCGTGAAAAAAGGGTCATATATTTTATCGATGTTTTCTTTTGGAATACCATGACCCGTGTCTGCCACCCGAATCAACGCCTTGCCTTCCGTTTTCTGGACGGATACCGTTAGGTGGCCGCCGTCTGGCATCGCTTTGAGGCCGTTCAGAAAAAGGTTGATGAACCCCTGCTGCAACAGACCGGCACTGCCGTTGATGAATACCGGTTGCGCTGGGAAATCTGATTTGAGCTTGATTTTTTGGATGTTGATCTGATTGGAAATTAGCGCAATGGTCTCTTTGATGATACCAAGAAGGTTGACCTTCTCCCTTTCCGATCCATCCGAAGGCCGCGCGAATTTTAACAGATTCTCGATAACAATGGATGCCCTCTCAATCCCCACGTGGATCTTTCTGGCGCATTCGATGCGGAAATCCGGGGAGGTGTCATCCGCCAAGATGAATTGGGCGGCCGAAGAACAGATCGCCAACGGGTTTCGAATCTCATGGGCGATCCCACCGGCCATCACGCCCAGTGCGGCAAATTTCTGCGACTGGCGAAGCTGCATTTCCATTCTGCGGTGCTCGGTATGATCTCTGCCCACGACCACAACTCCGGCTGTCTCCAACTGTTGGTCTTTCATCGGCGAACAAACCCAGGAAACATAGATATCGAGCCCCTTTTTCGTGACGAGGTTCCACTCCGCGGTGACCGAATCCCTCCGAGTTCTCATCGCGGAGAATATCCTCCTCACGTTCTCCTGATGATCCTTGGCGCATAACTTGTAAAAAAACTGGTTCTTTACTTCAGTGAAACTGTACCCGGAGATTCTCTCCGCGGCCGGATTCCAAGACAGGATCCTTCCGCCGGTGTCAGTGGACAACATAATGTCACTGGCGCTGTCGAAGATACTCGCCAGATGGCGTTGAACGCGTTGAATCTCATCGCTCAATTGGATCTGTTCGGTTACATCATCCATTAAGAGCATTACATTCTCAACGTTTCCCTGCCACTCAAACGGGACGATACGGTAATAGTAAGTCCGCATCGAAACGCCCGGAGATCGAAAGAACATCCGCTGCCCTTTGGTGGGCTGGCTCGAACGGAAGACCTGGCGAATCTGGCCTATGATATCCATCTTCTCGATAATCACGGCGGGAAAGATATTCTGCAGCGGGAAACCGATGGTGTCGGATACCGACCGCCGGCTCTTCTTCAGAAAGTTCCGATTGGCAAGCACGACACGCATGTTCTGATCGATCATCAGAACCGAGGACGGTATCGTATCCAGCAGCATGGCATACAGCTTCTGATGCCAGTCGGAGGTGCCGTCGAGCACAATTCCGGTTTTGGTTGAATCCGGCAAAGAGGCCTTTCGCATCCCTGACCGAGGACCATTGGGCTCAGGCGTCATGTGGATTCAGGTCACCTCGTGCGCTCGGGTGTAACAAAGTTGTATGGCGGCCAAGGGCCGCTCAAAAGCAGTTTATGGGGCCCTCGCTTGCTGACACGCCGGAACGCTTGCCGAAACGATTCAACCGAATCTCGCAGCACGAGAAAATAGAGGGAGAGGACCCGATTGCCCAATGCTGACACTTCGGTCGTCCCACATTCCGATTTGAACCGGACATAGAGCCCAGAAAATGCGGTGTGGGTCTGCGCGATTATGTGCTCGATTTCCGTTAGATTACGGTCCTCACGGGAATAATGGGCTTTGCGTGCCGTCAAGTACTGCTTGCCGGACAACGGAGATTGAGTATTCGACATCGGGTGTGCCTCCCTCTTGCGCTCGAGCTCTTCAAGGGGCAATCGGCCTTCTGACATCATGACCCGGATTCCCATCTCCACGCTGCCCTTGAGCTCACCTAACAGGGACAAATAGTAGTGGGCACGCTGCCCCAAATGCAGCCCGACCTCTTCCCTGTTCGGGAACAGACAGCCATAGCGCATCGGGATGATGGTGCGGTGGTGGTTAAATCGTTCGATGATCCTTTGGTAAGCCTGAATGCGCGTGATATCCGGTGTGAGGCTTGGATGGAGACATGGTGAGACCGAGGCGCTGAGACCACTGTGCGATACAACCACAATCGGTTGGCCGTCGACCCCTGCAAGGTGGACGGCTGGCGAGCTCTTCTCGTCAGCAAATATGCAATAAAGGAGGTATTTCATCTGCCTGCTAAGCCTCGTTACCTTTCACACCATTTCCAAGGTCGGGGAGAAGCTGTAAGGGGGCCACGGCCCGGAGAGTTCAAAGTGAAGCCCGTGCTTCGCCTGCGCGGCCTTCATTCGGTTGAGGCACGCCGCGAAGACCTCCTCAGAATCTCTGGAAAGCAGAAACGCCCAATTCAGAACCATGTCCACATCCAAGCCGGTGGCATCACGGGAAAGCACTTTCCGTTCGCAGAAACGCGCCGCATACCGCCCCAGGTCTTCCCAAATTCCAGTCAAGATCGCTTTCAATCTCTGGTTCAATTGCTGCTCAACCTCGGCCGCCATCTGCCTCTGCATAAAATAGAGCTTACCCGGTGATACAGATGCGAGAAGCTCCTTCTCACCGGCCATCAACTCCGAATTCAGCGACCTGTGCGCTTGCGCCCTGTCCAAGAATCCTTTCAGCGCCCATTCCGCTTTGTTATCCACCTCGCCCAAGAAACGCGAAATGGCGCCATGGTGACGGACACACAATTCCACCATCCGCTGGGATGAGGCAAAAATCGTCCCGAAGCCTGCTGGCAGCACCGGTGAGTGCCGCATCACAGCCTCCACCACTTCCTGGTGACGACAGGCCCGCGGGCCCACCCAGGCCAGGTCCTTGAGGTTCGTTTCGGCCGACTGCCCGCTGAAATCCGCAACCATCACCTTGCTGGCCACGGCCACGATGTCCTTGCACGTCCATTGTGAGACCGGGTAGCGGGCATCCATGCCGGCGACCTTCAGCAAAGGCAGTCTGGCCGCCTGCGCAAAACCGTAAAGATAGAAGCCTTGCGCTTCGTGCGGCGACGCTGTCGAACCAGTCGGACACGTCGGACTGGTCGGACATCTACTATCAACCATCACACCGCCTCCAGAGTGCCAAACAGATCGTCTGCCGTAATGCACAGATCGGGAAGATCGTCGGCCCCTGCGTCCCATCCGGCCTGCACAGCGCGTCGGAGCGCACTCATCGCTGCTTTGTAACAGATGCCGGCAATTTCGGCCCCACTGAGACCCTCTGTCCTTGCCGCCAGATCATCTAGGCGAATATCCGCTGCCAGTGGTTTGTTGCGCAGATGAATCGCCAAGATCTCCTCCCGACCATTTTTGTCCGGCATGGGGATCTCGATAATCTCGTCAAAACGTCCGGGCCTCAGCACCGCCGGGTCAAGCATATCGGCGCGGTTTGTCGCGCCCAACACCAGGACCCCCTTGAGTTCCTCGATCCCGTCAAGTTCGGTCAGGATTTGACTGAGCACCCGTTCCGACACGTGCGAATCCGATGAGGCGCCTCGAACCGGAACCAGGGCATCGATTTCATCAAAGAAAATGATACAAGGGGCAGCCTGCCTAGCCTTTTGAAAGACCTCGCGGACGGCCCTTTCGGATTCGCCCACATATTTAGAGAGGAGTGCCGGCCCCTTGACGGCAATAAAGTTGACGTGCGTTTCATTGGCAACCGCCTTGGCCATTAGCGTCTTCCCACAACCGGGCGAACCGGAGAGGAGAATCCCCTTGGGCGGCTTGATCCCGGCCTGATCAAATAGACGGGAGAATTTCAGGGGCCATTCCACCGCTTCCACCAGACTCTCCTTAACCGCGTCGAGGCCGCCGACGTCCTCCCAGCGGACATTCGGGACCTCGACGAAGACCTCTCGAATGGCCGATGGCTCCACCTCCCGCAGCGCCGCGCGGTAATCGTCCATGTGGACTTCTAGGGCCGCGAGCCGCTCATAGGGGATGGATGTCAGCCCAAAATCGATATCCGGCATGATCCGTCGCAAACAGAGCATGGCGGCCTCGCGGCAGAGGGCTTCAAGATCGGCGCCGACGAAACCATGCGTAATCTCGGCTAAGTGCGCCATGTCCACGTCCGGGGCCAGCGGCATGCCGCGGCTGTGGATGTCCAGTATCTCCAATCGGCCGATGCGGTCCGGAATCGGGATGGTGATCTCCCGGTCAAAGCGGCCGGGGCGCCGCAGGGCTGGGTCCAGCGCGTTTGGGATATTGGTGGCCGCGATAACGATGACATTCTGACGCTTGCTAAGCCCGTCCATGAGGGCCAAAAGCTGGGAGACCATCCGCTTTTCAACGTCCCCCACCACTTTTTCCCTGGGCGGGGCAATGGCGTCGATTTCGTCGAGAAAGACGATGCTGGGGCCCTTGCGACTGGCCTCATCAAATATCTTACGCAGATGCGCCTCGCTCTCGCCGTAGAACTTATGCACAACTTCCGGGCCGCTGACGGAAAAGAACTGGGCTTCGGTTTCGTGGGCGATGGCCCGGGCAATGAGGGTCTTGCCGCATCCCGGAGGACCGTGCAGCAGCACCCCCTTGGGGGCGTCGATCCCGAGGCGTCTGAAAACCTCCGGATAACGCAGCGGCAGCTCGATCATCTCGCGTATCCGCAAAAGCTGAGGCTTAAGCCCGCCGATATCCTCGTAGGTCACCCGGCTGGCGGACCCCGCTTCCTTCGTCTTGACGATGGTAAGCTGGGTACTGGGATTGATGAGAACAGGGCCTTCTGGGACTGTATGCTGCACCTTGAAGTCGGCCGACCGGCTGCCAAACAGATTGGCCCGGATCCGGTCGCCCGCCATGACTGGGAGGCCGTCCAGAAGACTTCCGATATACTTCAGATCACGCTCGGTCGGGGTGATGCTTGTCGGGGCCAGTGATATTTTCCCCGCAGGACGACAGACCGTTTTGCGGATGCGCACGAACTCATCCAGGCCGGCGCCGACGTTCTCTCTGGTGAGGCCATCGAGCTGTACGCGGGACTGGCCGCGAATCTCCTTGTAGGCTGGCATGGCCTTACAGACGGTTTTGCGCTTGACCTCGATCTCTACGATGTCACCAACGGCCAAATCCAGCCGCTTCATGTCTTCCGGGCCCATTCGGGCAAAGCACCTTCCGACGTCCTTGCCGAGAGCTTCCGTAACTTTCAGTTTAAGGTCTTCTGTCTCTTTCATGCATCGTCTCCTTCAATCACTCGCCTGAAGTATGCTTGGCCCGTGGCGGCCGCGGGACCGTCCCTTGATATCCTAAACGGCTAAAGGGCGCACTTTATCTCTAAAATGCCGTTGTTGCAGGAAATACACATCTTCTCTTTGGGATAGCTTTTCGGCATCAGGACTTCCTTGCGGTATTTCTTCTCCCCGTGTTCAGCATATAGCGTCAGCAGGTCGTCCTTGACGTCAATTTGCACATCATCCTCACTGATACCCGGCATCTCGACGACAACCAATGTATGGTCCTTCTCCTCGAAGACATCCGCAATGGGCTCGCGAATCTCCTGCACCACAGCTTCTCCGGACTCTTTATCTCTGCGGATGTTTCCGAAGGGCTCAATCTTGACTTCATCCCCTCCCAAACCCACTTTGACGGAGAAACCATATACCCCCTTCAGGTCCTTTCCCTTTCGTTTGAAATCGATCTCTCCGGTTCTAGAGAGCCGCTCCCCCTTTTCCGCAAGCTCACCAAGCTTATCTACCAGGTCCGCAAAACCTCCTAGAATCCCTCCGAAGCCGCCTCCGCTCTTTTTGTCACTCATGGTGACCTCCTGTTGGTTTGAATACCCAGTTTCTTGACCTTAGTATGGATAGTTTTGTAGTCTATTCTGAGAATCCGCGCTGCTTTGGCCTTGTTCCCACCTGTGGACTGCAACGTTCGGGTAAGAACCTCTCTTTCCACTGCCGCCGTGCTCTCACGCACGATGGTCTTCAAGGAGGCCTTCTCTAATAGTCCTCTCTTCATTTGAGGCCCTACGTCCCACGACACCGGATATGATCGCTTCCGGACATCCAGATGACCTTTGGTGATGATCTCGTCGGCTAAGAGAACCGCGCGGCGGATGGTTGACCGGAACTCACGCACATTCCCGGGCCATGGATAATCCAGCAGCGTTTCCAGGGCCCCTTCAGAGAACCCCTTCACGTTCTTGTCCAATTCTGCGTTGGCGATGTCCAGAAAACGTTTCGCCAGATAAGGTATATCATCTCTCCGCTCCCGCAGGGGTGGTACTCTTATGGTAAACTCCTTCAGCCGGAAAAAGAGATCGCTGCGAAAAGCGCCTGCCTCGGCGAGGCTGTTAAGGTCCTGGTTGGAGGCGGTCAGGAGACGAACGTCTATCTTGGCAGGTTTGTTGCTGCCCACCGGCATGACCTCTTTCTCCTGAATAACCCGTAGAAGTTTCGCTTGTGAAGATAGTGGCAGGTTGCTGACCTCATCTAAAAACAGCGTCCCACCCTGGGCGCATACGAGTTTGCCAACTTTTCTCTGTCCCGCCCCGGTAAATGCGCCTTTCTCGTAACCAAACAGCTCGCTTTCCAGTAGCGCATCGGGAATGGCCCCGCAATCCAATGGAACAAAAGGCCCTTGGGAACGCAAACTGGCCTTGTGTATGGCCCGGGCCACAACCTCTTTTCCAGACCCTGTCTCCCCTTGGATCACCACGGTAAAATCGGACCGGGCGACTCGCTCGACCATCGCGATAAGGTTGCCGATCGACTCGCTGGGTCCCATCGTCTCTCTCAGCGGGCTGTCCTTTCTGATCTGGCTGGTAAGGTTCTTCAGTTTCCGTTTGAGTTCTCTCTCTGAAAGCGCTCTGTGAACTACATGAATCACATCGTCATGCTCAAAGGGCTTGGTGAGATAATCGTACGCACCGGCCTTTATCGCTTCGACCGCGCCGTGGATTTCGCCAAACGCCGTGATAATGACCACGGGAAGGTCGGGGTCTAGTTCCTTGGCGTGCGCCAACACCTCTGAGCCATCCATGTTAGGCATTCTCATGTCAAGTAACATAAGATCGGGCGAGGCGGAACGGATGGACGCCAGCGCCGGCTCGCCATCATTCGCCATAATGGCTTTGAATCCCTCACGTTCTATGAGCGTTGCAAGTATCCGGCAGATGTCCCTGTCGTCATCCACAATCAAAATCCGGACATCGAGTCTCTCCATGGGTTTCGCTCCCTCTAATCCCCTCACTGCCCCGCAGACCCGGCAGGTTTTTCGATGGGGTATGCCAGGTGAATATCCCCGTCGAGAAACGGCTCGGGTGAGTGAAACATCCCCAAAAAAAGAACCCCCGTATCTCCCGCACAAAGGGTATGATTGATGCGGTGCGCAATATAACGATCGCGGTCTTTGAGTAACGATTCGGCCAATGTCTTTGGATGTGTTTTCATCTTGGCCGTTCTGGACGCATTGCCTGCATCCACGATGCGTTTGGACAATTCGTATTCCTTGATCAGAAGCTCACCCGATTCGGTTCCCATGAGGGTGGCGCCCTTCTCGATCATACGCAAAAGAAGCTGATGATTGCGGCTGCCCGAAGCTGCCAGTTCCTGAACGATCTCCAGCTCACGCCCGCAAACAGGCAAACTATCCTGATACAGCCGAACTCTAGCATAAACCAGGTCCAATCGGTTGATAGTCGTTTCTATGGTGGTCCATATCTGATCTATAGCGGACGCCTTGCGTTTCAGAACCGTTTCCCCCATCTTGTGCAGACCGGCCCGCCAAATCAATTTGCCTAAAACACCCATATCGGCCTGCGTATGCACAATGGGCACGTAGATCAAGGACCTTGAGAACTTCTTAATGTCCGCCTTTTCAGTCATATTCCACGGTCAATATATGGAATCCTTCCCATAACCTATCGAATTAACACCATAGACCCACTTCCATAAACCAGCAGCTCCAGAATCCTTGTCTGAACGCAAACCAAAGGCGAAAAATGCGGCGCCGAAGTAGCCTCCGGTGCCTTTGTTTGTTCTCAAATCAATCCCTCGGCCCGCTGAGCCCATTCTCAGGAGAATAAACCCTATCCGGCTTTGCGACGCAATTCTTGTGCCAAACATCTCGAAACAAAACCGATGGTCACCGTCCGTCCAACACTCGCCGAACGGTCTCTGCAAATTCCTGTTCGGCGAAGGGTTTCACGATAAAGGCGCGAACACCTATATCCTTGGCCTTTCCCCCAGAGACCCTCTCGCTGTGTTCAGCACAAAGGATGACCGGAATGTCAGTGCGAATCCTCATCAGCTCCTGCGCTAACCTGTCGCCCAACATAGACGGCATGGTCATGTCGGTGATGACCAGGTCGAATCGGTCCGGCTCCAGACGAAACACCGCCAGGGCTTCTTTGCCGCTGGCGGTCGATTCGATAGTGCAACCTAAAGACTCCAGCATTTGTCTGCCCTGATTGACGACCGATTCCTCATCGTCAACCAAGAGGATGCGCTCTTTGCCGATGTTGCGCGCTTTGGACAGAGGTTGTGCTTCCACAACCTCTTTGTTGCACAGCGGGAAAAAGACGTTCACCGTAGTCCCGTGTCCCACCTCGCTCTCAATCCGGATAGCGCCATCATGCTCCTTCACGATGCCCAGAACCCTGGGTAATCCCAGGCCAGTACCGTGGTCCTTGTCCTTCGTAGTGAAATATGGATCAAAGACCTTGTCACGTATCTCAGGCGGGATGCCACAGCCTGTATCGGACACGCTCAGCTTCAGATACGAACCCGGCCGGATTCCCGGGTCCAGACCAGGGGCCGAGGCCACCAATTCTACGTTACTGACTCCCACCTTCAGAGTCCCACCCGCCTCATCCATCGCTTGGGCCGCGTTGGCACACAGATTCATCAACACCTCTTGAATCTGCGTGGCGTCGGCCTGGATGACATCTCGGTCTGCTCTTAAGTACTGCCGAATCTCGATACTGGCTGGCAGAGAAGCCTCCAGGAATTTAAGGGTTGTCTTGATAATGGGGGTCATAGAGACCGGCCGCCTTCCCTCTTTCCCGGGACGGCCGAAGGATATGATCTGCTCGATCAGAGTTTTTGCACGAAGAGCTCCATTAAGAATACCAGTCAAGTTCTCCGCCAGTATCGTTCCTTTCTGCACTCTAGTCACGCTTAACTGCGCATACCCCATGATACAAGCCAGTATGTTGTTGAAGTCATGGGCGATGCCTCCCGCGAGCGTTCCCAACACTTCCATCTTCTGGGCCTGCACAAATCGGCGCTCCATCCGTTTGGTTTCGGTGATATCGATCAGTACTCCGCGCAATCCAACTGGTTGATTCCCTTTCTTGGTGAGCCAGCTGGAAGAACGGACCCAGCGAATCTCGTTGGTCTTTCCTACCATTCGATACTCGCTCCGTTTCTGATCGCCGCCAAGTGCCTCTCTAAAGCCATTCTCGACGCGGCGCAGATCATCCGGATGAACGAAATCGCTGAAGCGTCGTCCGATAAGTTCCTGGGGAGTGTAGTTTAGTACTGATTCGATTAACGGGCTGATGTACTTAATCACGCCATTCAAGTCGATCTCGTATATCACATCGCTTATCTTCTCAACCAGCTCCCGGCACTCGCTACGGCTTTCAGATAGCGACGCCTCAGTCTCCATGCGCTGTGAGATATCGCGAACGACCCCGATGATCTTTTGCCTTCCACCAGCGACAAAAGCACCGGTACGTATCTCGCCAGGAAAAATCGTGCCGCCTTTCTTTCGGAAGTAGCCCAGCGGCACATATCTGCCCTGTGGCAATCCACTGATGAGTTCTTGCACCGACTCCGCCACTTGGGTCTTTTCAGCCGAGATGTCCGAAAACGTCAATCCCAAAAAGGCTTCCTCGCTGTAGCCGAACAGCTCCAAAGCGGCTAAGTTGGCCTCTTCGATGCGCTGCGTCTCGGCATCAAAAACTATCAACGCATCGGATTCGTTTTCAAAAAGACTCCGGTACTTCTCTTCATTTTCTCGAAGGACGTCTTCAGTAACTTTGCGTTGTGGGGTGTCCCTGAGTACGGCGATAACGTTCTTGGGACGACCGATAGAATCCCTCAGAATGGAAAGGGCAATACTTAGCGAAATCGCATCTCCATCCCTTTGGCGCGCACGATATTCTGAGACTCTGATTTGCGGTCGGTCAGAGAGAAGGTCCTGCCAATGACGGGCGAATCTGGGCAGATCTTCCACCGTGATGAATCGGGTAAGCCTTGTACCAACGAGATCTTGTTCTTCGCCGCATAGTTTCTCTGAGGCGGCCCTATTAACGTCTAATATCCCACCATGTAAATCTGTAACGACGAGGCCATCCATTAACGCATCGGCAAGAGACATAAACTGGTCAAACCCCATCCACGCCTTTTTCACCATGGTACCATCGGCTATTCCTCGGCACGCCTGCGTGACATCGGCGTATGCTGCCTTCTTGCTTATCACGGACAGTCCTTGGCTCTTTACTGGATCAATTGTAGAAAGCTGGTAGCTGCTTAGCGCGAAGCGGCATAAACCGCAACTTTGAGGCAGTTTAGGCGTGATAACTTCACTTGCATCATCCACCATTCCCAGCAGGTCACCCTCACAAACTATAAAGAGTCATGCTAGCTGGGTACCTCTTTCTTGTCAATCCTTTTTCTTGAGGAGTTTTCGTATTCACATTGGCCAGCCCCCTCCAGTTGGCGCGAAGCAGATAGTCATCTGGGGGGACGGGAGGCGGCTTTGGATCGCGACAAGGCTTCATTGTGGAGCTCAGTACCTCCTTCAGCCCGTCCGCGATAGCATAGTACTTGAAATCCTTAGGGCTTAATCCGATCTCGACCTCGATGCGACGAAGCGTCAAAAGCAGGCGTCATCTGCCCCAGATCACCGAATCTGCGCCCACCGACACACCATCCTTTGACTGACACCCCGAAAAACCACCTGGCCTGCCCCAAAAATCTCCCTTCGCCCCCTCCTCACAAGTCAATCTGATTTGGGTCAGTTCCGCTCAACTTGATTATTGGGGTAACCCCTTCAGGATAAACGGCGGCTCGTGAGCCGCGCCTAAACAAGGCGCGTGCTCAGTCGGCGCAGCAGCGGACGCCCGCGGCAAAGCGGCCCCGCTCGGGGTCGTATGCGCCTCGGAAGGAGCAGCGTGTGGCCAGGCCCCCGTGGTACCAAGCGCCTCCTCTCATGACCTTGCTGGTGGCGCCGACAGGTGGTCCCGTCGGGTTCTCAGCGGGCGACGAGCTGTAATACTCGGCGTCGTAGAAGTCGTTCACCCACTCCCAAGTGTTGCCGCTCATGTCGAACACGCCATAGACGTTCGTGCAGCGACTCCGGCCGCCGGATTCGCCTGCCTGGCCGTCGTTGTAGCCCATCTCTGTCCAGCATCTGACGCCATCATACCAATCGCCATAAGGGTAGATGGAGCCTAGCGGCCCCTTGCAGGCCTTCTCCCACTGCGACTCAGAACAGAGCCGTTTGCCCTGCTGAGTGCACAGCGACTCGGCCTCAATCCAGCTGAGTCCTGAGTTGGGGACGACGCCCACGTTGTTGGGGTATTCGTATGTGTCGATGCAGAACGAGTCGAGATAGACGTCGTGGAGCGGGTATTCGTCCTTGTAGCCCGTGTCTGACGTGTCGCCCATTGCGAACGGCCCGGCGGGAATGCGCACCATCCCAGGCGGACAGCCTTGCGACTCGGATGAGACGTCGAAGTAGGCGAAGCTTATGCCCTGAGTGAGGTCAGTTGAGCCAGCCGCCATGAACGCGGCCGCAAACGCGTGCGTGCCGTCTGTGAGGACGGGCGGCTTGCCTCCGGGAATCGGGAACGTGAAATAGACGAACGGCCCCGTCGAGAAGTGAGGCGGAAGCACGAGGCCACTTATGGCAGGCTGCATGGCGTTGCCCCATCCGGGGAAGAAGTAGGGCGCGCCGTCCGGCGCGAGCAGCGCGAGGTAGAAGTCCACCGCGAGCTCAGTATCGCCATTGGTCGCAGATAGTATGACCTCTCCCGTATCGCCAAAGTAATACGAGGCACTGTCAGTCGTAACCTCCACTCGCGCACTCTGCGCCAAGCTGACCGACTGAACGGCCAGCACTGCGAGAATCGAGCAAGCGACAATGATTATCTTGGACATTGCTATCTCCTTAGAATCTTTTGGATTAGTAGCCGAGCGCCTCAGGCTTCCGGCCTTTAGGCAGCGAGGCTCCTCTTGACCTGTCTAGCGGCGGAACAACTCTGTGCCCTGCATGGGATGGGCCAGGGGAGTTGTCGAAGACCTCGATGACGTAATAGACGGCCACGATGTTATCGGTCGACCCGCCATGGAAGTAGGCATGGACGGCGTTTATGTATTCTAACATGTTGCGTTCGTCTTCTGAAAGAGTCGGGTCGTTGTGGTGCAAGAGCCTGGTGATCGTCCTGAGCTCGTAAGACGTGGAATCCAAGAAGGCGACCGTCGAGATGGGGTTGCGCATTTGGTTCTTGAAGCTGTGCGTCTCAAAGGCCGACGAGCTGTAAAGCTCCAGAGAGCCTTGCTTGCTCCTGTCCCATATCGTCTCGTCTGAGTAGTTGTCGATCAGTATCTGCACCTTCGCATTCAAGGTGTGCCCCTCCGTCATCTTCAGCCGGTCGATGACCTCCTCGATACGGTCAGGTTTGGGCACCATGCCCATCCCCTTATACGCGTTGTTGACCTGAAACTCGCTGTCTCCTCGCCCAAATCGCGAATAGGTTGCGACCGCGGCGTTGTGAGGGCCGTCGTAGTGAGAGGGCATCACGCCATTCAGCATGTCTTGGAGCATCCCGACCCTCGAGCTGAGGTTCCAGTCCACAAACGCCTCCGGCAGCTCCCTCGAGGGATAAACGTGCCATGCGCCGTTGATCCTGGCCCAGATGCGCTCCGGCAGATCGCTCGTCTCTACCGTGTCCTGAATGAAATACTTGCTCCCCACCCAATAGTTGGGCTGGTCACTCTGCGCCGCTGCCCGTCTCACTAAACGAGGCGCAAATAACGAGCACAGCGTAGATATCCCGCCCAGTTTGAGAAAGGTTCTCCTGTTAATGGCGCTTGCCTCCTTCGCTGGGGTTAATAAGATGTCGATGCGAATAATACGTGCATCATAATACACTATTGAGAAGCGCTATCGATTGCAAATGGTTTAGATTGCGAGGGACCTGGAACTTTGATTGTCGGGATGCACTTCTCCGTTGCTGGCAAGTATTACAACGCCGTTGAGAGGGCGCACGAGCTGGGCTGTAACGCGCTTCAGATATTCGCGCAGAACCCCAAAGGATGGCGCGTTAAGGATTTGGACGACGGCGAGGCGCAGACATTCCGCCGCCTCGTCTCGGATTATGGCATCGAGGCTGTCGTCGTCCACACGCCGTATCTGATCAATCTGGCAAGCCCCGACCCGAAACTCGCGTGGCGGTCCAGGCGTGCGGTCAAAACTTCGCTTGAAAGGGCCGACCATCTCGGTGCACAGTTCGTCGTCACGCACATCGGCTCCGCCCGCGGCCGCGATCTCGACGACGCACTCAAGACTGTTTCCAGAGGTCTCGACGAGGTATTGAGCCAGGAATATGATGCGCCGCTTCTGCTTGAGAACAGCGCTGGCTCGGGCCATATTATTGGCCACACCGTCGCCGAGCTCGCCCGCATCATCGAGCGCTGCAAGTCTGCCGACAGGTTATACGTCTGCCTCGACACGGCGCACGCGTTCGCCGCCGGATATGACGTTGTAGCCGCACACGGGCTCGAGTCTACGCTGGATGAGCTGGACCGTCTCATCGGTATCGATCGGCTCAAGGTCGTCCACGTCAACGACACGAAGGTCGCGCTCGGCTCGCATGTTGACCGGCACTACCACATCGGGATGGGCAATATCGGCATGGAAGGCTTTCGCAATATCGTCAATCACCCCAAACTTGCCCACCTGCCGTTCATACTC
Organism: bacterium; assembly: GCA_035527515.1. NCBI lineage: Bacteria > bacterium. The sequence continues at coordinate 58,245 of DATLAJ010000114.1, read as the reverse complement.
GAGACGCCTGTTGACGACAGCTGCGACGACGAATGCAATTTAAGAACTTTCCGGTCCCTCATCTCACCACAGAGACACAGAGACACAGAGAATCTAGGACGCTGAAGCCTCGTCGCAGCTGTGGACGCTGGACATGGCGCGCTTGTTTTGGTCTCTGTTTTACTGTATTCTTTGTATCTTTCTGGTGTCAAAATGTGCGCTAAGTTAGGTTTCGTCGGCTTTAGATGGCGTATGCCCATAGAACAGCTGGCTGGTTTTGAGAATCTATGGACCTAATGGCAGAGGAGTTGGATCGGCGAACTCAGCAATATAGAAGGAGAATCGGGACATGAGAATGCTAGCAATAGGTCTGGCTGTATTCGTTATTCTGCACTGCATCGGCATTCTGGCCCTTGCGGCGGAGTACCACGTCAATCAGGACGGGAGCGACGATTTCACGGTCATTCAGAACGCGATCGATGTCGCAATTGATGGCGACATCGTTATCGTCCACCCGGGGACCTACTACGAGAACGTCCGTTTTGAGGGCAAGAATATCGTGCTCTGTTCCGTTGATCCTGAAGACGCAGGCTGCGTCGAGAGCACTATCATCGATGGCGGCCAGAGCGGCCCAGTTGTTGCCTTTTACGGCACGGAGGACGAGGCGTGTTTGCTTTCGGGTTTTACGATCACAAACGGGAAGAACGGCTACGGCGGTGGAATCTGCGGCGCCCGCAAATGGAACGCGCCTCATACGAAAGCCTCGATTACAGGCTGCGTGATCACGCAGAACACTGCGGCTGGGGCCGTTGGCGCGTCAGGCGGCGGCCTGATGTGGTGCAGCGGGACAATAGAGAACTGCACAATCAGGGATAACACAGCGGGATGGGGCGGAGGTCTCGCCGAGTGTTTTGGTGGCAGCCTTGAAAACTGCCTCATAATCGGAAACACGGCGGATGGCAGCGGTGGCGGGCTCTTCAGGTTCGAGGGCAGCATGGTGGCGTGCACAGTTAAACAGAACTCCGCGAGCCATGACGGTGGAGGTCTCCATGATTGCAGTGCAGAGATCGCCCGGTGCTCCATACTCTCGAACTGGACAGAATACGGAGACGGGGGTGGGCTATCCGAAAGCACTGGGAGCATCGATAATTGTGTAATCAGCGACAACGGCATCCAGGGAGCAGGGGGCGGTCTTTACCAATGGAGAGGCAATATCGCCAATAGCCGGATTACCGGCAACGCAGCCGTTTTTACAGGAGGGGGGATGTATGATTGTGAAGGAGACATTCTAAACTGCCTTATAGACGATAACTGGACAGGAAACTTCTCTAGCACGGACGGTGCCGGGATACACGTATGGGTGGGAAACATAGAATACTGCACAATAAGCAACAACACTGGCTCCGGCCTTTGCGATTGCCATGGAATTATCAAGGGCTGCACGATTTCCGGTAACGTGTCGTGGATGGGAGCGGGCTTGGACTCTTGCTCTGGAACGCTTGAAGACTGCGTCATCAGGGACAACTTCGCAGACATGGGTTGTGGAGGCGGTATATACGACTTCGACGGACAGATCAAGAACTGTTTGATAATCAATAATGTTGCTGACTACAACGCGGGAGGTGGCCTGGGCCATTGCCAGGGGATGGTCCAGAACTGCACAATAGCTCACAACTCGGCAGCAGAAAACGGCGGCGGCGTTTACTTCCATACAGGCGCCATCACCAACTGCATTATCTGGGGCAACGGCGATGCAGGGGAAGTGGGGCCGGACCGTTGCACGCCATCTTACAGCTGCATTCAAAACTGGACGCAAGGCGGCGTTGGCAACATCAGCCAAGACCCGGTCTTCGCAACTGGGCCACTGGGTGACTACTATCTGTCCTCCCTGACGGCGGGTCAGGATGCGGATAGCCCCTGCATCGACGCCGGCAGCGACACGGCCGAGAACCTCGGCCTGGACAAGCTCACCACCCGGAGCGACGGAGGCGCCGACAAAGGAACCGTCGATATGGGATACCACTATCCCATCTTCGCCGTGACCATCCAGACCTCCCTTAATGACAACGAATTCGGCCCAGGGGATGACCTCGAAGCATACCTGAGCGTGGAGAACCATGGCTCTGAAGTCGTAGTGGACGTTTATATAGGGTTGATTCTGCCCGACGGGAGCGTCCTCTGTATTGGGCCGGATGGTGCCTATTTCGGCATCTTCCCCTTCGCAACGTCGGTCTTTCTTGACTGCAACGCCACCATAGACCCTCTGAAGATACTGGACCTAACCGTGCCCGGCAATGCTCCCCCAGGAGACTGCGCTTATGCCGCCGCGGTCTCCCAAACGGGGGAGCAGGCCTTCTTACGCACGTCAGTGAGTTCGTTTACGATTAGTGGCGGTTGAGTTCACGCAAACCTAAGAGATAGGAGCAATTCACTATGAAAGCACTTATTCAAATCACTGTGCTTTGCTTATCTCTCCTTCTTGCTTATCCCACACTTGCGGCCGAGTATCACGTCAATCAGGACGGCACGGGCGACTTCACGGTTATTCAGAACGCGATCGATGCCGCCGTGGATGGCGACACCATCATCGTCCACCCGGGCACCTACTATGAGAACGTGGGGTTCAAGGGCAAGAATATCGTCCTGAGATCGATGGATTCTGAGGATTGGGACGTAGTTGAGGCGACGATCATCGACGGTCGGCAGCTCGGCTCAGTGGTCGAGTTCTCGGGCGCGGAGGACGAGGCGTGTTTGCTTTCGGGTTTTACGATGACAAACGGCTCAGCGACCAATGGCGGTGGGATATTCGGCGGATTGGAGGATGGACCCCATTCAATGGCTTCGATCTACAATTGTATCATCTACGGCAACACTGCAAGTTCGGGTGGCGGGTTTTGTGGCTGCGACGGTCGAATCAAGGGCTGCTGGATTGCCGGGAATCAGGCATCAGGCGGTGGGGCCCTCTATGATTGTCGGGGTGAGATCGTTCGTTGCGTCATCTCCGGCAATATCGGCGCGTATGGTGGTGCGATTCGCGCCTGCGATGGCCTATTTGCCAACTGCCTCATCTGCGATAACTCCGCGCCAGAGGGGGGTGCGATTTGGAGTTACGAGAGATCGCCCACAATCAGGAACTGCACCATAGCTGGCAACTTGGCCGAGGAAGGAGGGGGGATTTACGAGTTTAGCGGGAAGATATTCAACAGCATCGTCTGGGGTAACTGGGCCCCTGAAGGCCCCGATGTTTACCCAGATGACTCATCGTTCACATCGTTCAACAGCTGCATTGGCCATTGGGAGGCTTCGGGCGCGGGCAACATCTCCGACGACTCGCTGTTCGTCGATGCTGTTGACGGCGATTACCATCTTTCCGCTTATTCGCCGTGCATTGACACGGGAAGTAATTCTTATGTCGCAGGCCTCAGGGACGTTGAGGGTGGTCCGAGAATAGCCAACCGGATTGTTGACATGGGGGCCTATGAGTACCCTGTCGGCTGCTACGTCTATGTAGAAGCCGACAGGCAGACCTACGGAACTGGCGAGACCGCCAAGCTATCGATCCACGCGGGAAGCTCGGACACTGAGCGGCAGGTTGACGTCTATGCGGCGATCGAAGTTCCCGGCGGACAACTGTTTTTCATCCCATCGCTATCTGCTGATATGACCCCCTGGATTGCCGACGTATCCCTTGGGCCGGAGAGTGCTTTTGTCGATACGTTCGGCTACGAATTGAGTGACACAGCCCTTGAAGGCAACTATACGGTTTATTCGGCGGTTTATGAGCACGGCTCGATGGATTCAAGCGCTATGCTCACCGATCTCTCTCAGACCTCGTTCATATGCCACAGCGACAGGCCGATCACATACGAGGTCAAGGAAAACGGGTCCGGAGATTTCAAGAGCATCCAGAAAGCCATCGACGCCGCCCGTGATGGCGATACTGTCATCGTCCACCCGGGGACGTATTATGAGAACATCCAGTTCGGAGGACGAAATGTGACGCTGAGATCAACGGACCCTAGCGATTCCGACATCGTATCCGCTACGATCATCGATGGACAAGAACTGGGGCCAGTTGTCGCATTCGATGGCACAGAGGATGAGACTTGCCAGCTCGCTGGAATGACGATTACCAACGGTTGGAGCGAATATGGGGGAGGAGTATGGGGCGCCTCCAAGTGGACGCATCACGCGAAGGCCTCGATTCTCAATTGCGCGATAGAATCTAATTCCGCTGAATGCGGCGCCGGTATCGCAGCGTGCGACGGCCTTATCACAGAGTGCGCGATCAGCAATAACTGCGCCGGCGAGTACGGTGGAGGTCTTTACGGCTGCCAGGGCATCATACAACGCTGCAGCGTCTTCATTAACACCGGGCACGACGGCGGAGGGCTAGCGGGTTGTCACGGTGAGATCATATCCTGCGAGATAATCGGCAACGGCGCCTTGTTCGATGGGGGCGGATTCTATCAATGCAGCGGCAGGATCGCGGGCTGCACGATTGATGACAACTGGACCTATGCCGGGGCGGACACCGATGTTGGCGGAGGCGGGCTTGCACGTTGCCATGGTCTGATCGAGGATTGCATCATCTCAAACAACTCGGCAGAAGGGGACGGCGGAGCCTTGTTTGTCTGCAAGGCCACGGTCCTCAACTGTACCATTACCGGCAACCGCGCCGACTTTGGCGCCGGGCTCTATCGGTGCAATGGGACGATCAGCAACTGCATTATTTGGGCCGACAACGCGACTCCAGGCCACGAGATGTACTCCTGTGACGCCACTATTACGTATTCCTGCATTAGGAACTGGACCGGCGAGGGCAACATCTCGGATGACCCGATGTTCGTTCCCGGCCCGTTCGGCGACTACTACCTGCACCCCAACAGCCCCTGCATCGATGCCGGCAGCCAATCGGCGGAGGAGGCGGGCGTATCCGATAGGACGACGCAAGCTGACGGGACGCCCGACAGCGGGACTGTCGATATGGGCTACCACTATCCGATTCCAGGCGTGCCAATTGAGGCGGAGGTGTTCTGCTCGCTGAACGCGGACGAGTTCGCGGCGGGTGATGTCTTGCAGGGCTTTATGAGCGTTGAGAACCGAGGCGCGGATGTTGTGGTGGACATCTTCGCCGCAATCGTGCTGCCGGACGGTTCGATGGTCTCGCTCACCCAAGACGGTTTCGGAGTTGGCATCTGGCCCTGGTATTCCGATCTGATCCTGCCTTCTGGCTTCGCCGCAGGGCCTGAGATGGTCTTCGAACTAGTTATCCCAGCCGAGGCTGCACCTGGCAGCTATACGTTCCTCACCGCGGTCTCCCGCGCGGGCACAGGCTCCTTAGGCATCCTCTCCGTTGACCAGTGCCCGTTTCAGATCTACGAGGCGGTCGGCTCCCACTATTACGTCGATGGCCAGCTGGGTGACGACTCTTATGACGGGTCCGAAGGCTCCCCCTGGAAGACGATAAACCGCAGCCTTCGCTATGGGGGAGCCGAGGCGGATCCGATCACGATCCACGTCGCGGCCGGCTCCTACGCTGCCTCGACCAACGGCGAGATCTTCCCACTCAACATGAAGAGCTGGGTGTCCGTCGTCGGCGATAGTGCGGAAAATACTATTCTCGACGGAGAGATGTACTCCAGACATATATTCTACTGTATCAATGTGACCGGCGCAACAATTGAACGATTGACCATTACGGGAGGCACAGGGAGTCATTGGGACTATGAACATGAAGAAAACGGCGGCGGCGGCATATATTCCTGCAACAGCGATCTCAAAATACTAGACAATATAATAACGGAAAACGGTGCAAGTGAGACGTCATTCAGTTCCGGTGGGGGGATATACTGTAGGTATAGCGCCACTGAGGTCAGAAACAATGTGATTGAGAATAATCATGCTCAATTCGGGGGAGGCATCTCGTCTATAGGAGCAGAGAGCAGAATCGTTATCGAAGCTAACATCATACGTGGCAACAGGGTACAATCTCAGGGAGCGGGGATCAATGCAGCCAATCCGATTATTGAGAACAACCTGATTATTGGCAACAATGTGGGCTGGGGCAAAGCTGGTGGGATATACTGTGGCAGTTTTGGTGGTTTTAGCACAGTAATTGATAACTGCACATTTAAGGGGAATTACTCAGGGTGGGGCGCAGATGCAATAGAGAACGAAGATGGCCGCATTGATGTCCGGGATTGCATCTTCATAGGTCAAACCAATCATAACATCGGAACGCCGACGTATTGCTGCGTCTGGCAGGGATACGGCCTTTATTCCGGCGAGGGGAATATCGAATGCGATCCGATGTTCACGACCGGACCGTTTGGTGATTACTACCTCGACCCGGAGAGTCCTTGTATAGACGCCGGCAGCATGTCGGCAGAAGAGGCCGGGCTCTCCGACCGGACGACGCAGGACGACTGCACCCCGGACACCGGCACGGTCGATATGGGCTATCACTACCCTATCCCGGCAGGCGAACGACCGATCGCACATATCGATTCGATATTGCCCAATCCGGCTACACAACACATGGACACGATTCGATTCGTCGGGCACGGGACCGATACTGACGGGGCCGTGCAGAGGCACGAATGGTCCTCCGACCTCGAAGGGATTCTCAGCACCAACAACCGCTTCAGCTACCCCGCATCGTGGCTGGAATTGGGCTCGCACATCATCTCCTACAAAGTGCGGGACAATTTGGGCGTCTGGTCAGAAGCGGCTACCGAAAAGCTCGTCATTGAGGCTCAGTTTCCGAGACCGGTGGCCTACATCGATTCGATATCGCCGAATCCCGCGATATACGGCAGGGACACAATTGAATTCCGCGGCCATGGCACCGACAAGGATGGGGGAATCGAGGCTTACCAATGGAGTTCCAACCTGGACGGCGTTTTATCTTCTGAGAAGAGCTTTCAAAAACCAGCAGCCGGTCTTTCGCTAGGCACGCAAACTATTTCATTGCGGGTTCAGGACGATGATTCTCAGTGGTCGGAGCCGGCCACTGAAAGGCTTGTGATTTGGGCTGAGGGTACGCAGCACCTCTACGTGAATGGCCAGGCCTGCGATGATTTGGGCGATGGCTCCCTCAACGCACCGTTCAAGACTATTAGCTGCGCCCTGGGTTTAGCCGTGGTCTCCCAAACGAGTCCGGCGGTCATCCACGTTGCGGCCGGCACGTATTCGGCGACCACGAACGGCGAGATCTACCCTCTCACGATGAGAAGCCTCGTGTCCATCTCAGGCGCCGGCGCCGACACAACCATTCTCGACGGGGAGTACTCCGCCTATCATATAATTCGCTGCATTGATGTGGAGAACGTCATTGTGGAGGACCTCACGATGACCGGCGGCTCGGCCTATGGTGAGTCGGAGGCTGATCAGTCCGGCGGGGCAGTGTATTGCGTCAACAGCTCTTTGCGAATCCAGAGCAACATAATAACGGATAACCACGCGGTCAACGGCGGTGCCATATACTGCCGCGACAGCGCACCAGACATCATAAGCAACACAATCAGCGACAACGCATCGCGCGACTACGGCGCCGGCATCTGCTGCGTCGAGAGCTCTCCAACCATCCTCTATAACACCATCTCTTTCAATGACGTGTACGGGTCGGGAGGCGGAGTCTATTGCGAGGGGGACAGCTCGCCCCTTATTGAACAGAACACCATATTAAACAACTGGGCATATCAGTTCGGCGCCGGGGTGTACTGTGAGCAGAGCTCCCCCATAATCTCAAGTAACACCATCACATATAACATTGTTTATCCACCCGGAACGGATATTGGTGGTGGTGGAGGGATATGCTGCAAGTACTCCTCGCCGACAATCATGGATAACACGATCGCCAACAATCACGGGTGCACGTTCGGCGGAGGCATACTCTGCGATGAGAGCTCACCTCTGATCTCCGGCAACATCATCAGCACAAATGACACCGATGCTGGCGGAATTGGTGGAGGTATTTGCTGCGAAAATGATAGTTCGCCGACGATCGAGGCCAACACGATAACGGGTAACTCCTCATGGGGCAACGGTGGAGGCATTTACTGCGAGCACAGTTCCCCGACGATCGTGGAAAACGAAATAAGGAGCAACTCCGTATGGGACGACGGCGGCGGTATGTATCTGAGCCAGAGTTCGCCAACGATCTCGGGCAACACGATCACCGATAACAGAGCGGACAAGCATGGAGGCGGAATACACTGCGCACTCAGTTCGCCAACCATTTCAAACAACTTGATTATCGGGAATGAGGTGTACGGGCGGTTTGGTTTCGATGGCGGAGGTATATACTGCAGCTCTCATAGCTCGCCAAGCATCACTAATAACACTATAGTTGGTAACTCGGCAGCGGAATCCGGCGCAGGCGGTGGTATCTATTCTGAGAGGGAAGGCAATCCAACCATTGAAGCCTGCATCATCTGGGGCAATGATGACGACCTATCCGGATGCTCCACGAGCTACTGCTGCATCAAGGATGGTAACGAGGGCGAGGGGAATATCTATGGCGACCCGATGTTTGTCCCCGGCCCATTCGGGGACTATTACCTGCACCCGAATAGCCCTTGCATCGATGGAGGCGACAGATGGTCTCACGAGGCGGGCGTGGCCGACAGGACGACTCAGGCTGACGGGACGCCCGACACCGGGACTGTCGATATGGGATTCCATTATCCGATTCCGGGGGCGCCGATTGAGGCGGAGGTGTTCTGCTCGCTGAACGCGGACGAGTTCGCGGCCGGCGATCTGATGCAGGCCTATCTTGAAGTCGTGAACGAGGGTCCCGAGATGACGGTGGACGCGTTCGTCGGCTTTATCCTGCCGGATGGCTCAATTATCTGCCTCGTCGAGGAGGGTTTCGGCTTCGGGCTCTGGCCGTGGGCTGTGGATTGGGTTCTGCCCACGGGCTTCAGCTTCGGGCCTGAGATGGTCTTCGAGCTGAGCGTCCCGCACGTTGAGCCGGGCTCTTACATCTACGCCGCGGCGCTCGCCGAATCCGGCGCAATAGGCTCCAACTTCATATCCGTCGATTCAGTGCCTTTCACAATCACTGGCACGGTGAGATAACGCTACATTTTGCTGCAACCAGAGCGGATGGCCGTTGTTGCGTGTTGGCTTCCGACCCTACTGTGGCCGTTCGCACGGCAGGAGCTTGAGAGCGGCGAGCTTCTTGGCGATCTCCCGCGCTATCAGACTGTGCCCGAAAGCAGTCGGATGGCAGATTGAGCATAGAAGCCTCTTCTGACGGTCTAAAGCGTCTTCCTCGGGCCCTGAATTCGTGAATTCAAAGAAGGCAGGGAACATGTCAACGAACGGGACCCGATGCTCCTCGCAGAAGGAGACCATCAGGCCGTGATATTTCGGGACCTTCACATACGGGGGCTTTAACGACTTCTGAGGCAGGATGATCACAAGAGGCGTGATCCCTCGGCTTTTACAGAATTCGACCGATTTGGCCAGCAGCTCCCGATATTCGGTCTCTCCCACCCTGTGGTCTTTGACAACCATCCCTCCTAGCTGAACAGTCCCGAACTCCTCGCACATCTGTTCAGAGTTCTCAATAACACGAGGCGGCGGCTCCTGCGAGAAGAGACGACCGGCCCTGAGCAGTAACTTCTCGTAGAGCAGAAACACTCTGCTATTCCGCAAGAACTCCTTACACCTTCCCAACCAACTGTGGCCGTTCGCGTAATAGACCGAATCGGGATGCTCCGCTGGGAGAACATCGTTGAAGCCGAATGCGAAAGTCACGACATCAGGTTGGAACTGAGGCGCGTGCAGATTCAGAGATATCCAACCCTGGAATAACGTATATCCCATTATGCCCAGATTAAGGACCTCAACGTCTCTATCTCCTTGACATTGTTCATCGAGCAATCGTTCGAGCTTCTGAGAGTAGCTGTCCTCGTCAGAGACACCCAAACCGAATGTTCGGGAATCCCCCAGAGAAGCTATTCGGAATGTCGAGGCGGGCTTCTCTGCGGTGAATTCCGGGCCGCGGAAGCCCCTGGAATTCATTGACACTGGTATGTCGCGTCCGACGACTCCCGTCCAGTTGGTGTTCGGTCGGCCTTTCCAGAAGAGGTCGTTATCCCGTTGGTAAATATACTTGAAGGCGCCCTTATGGTCTAGATTGCCAGCGACGAAAGTCTCGTAGTCCAGCCGCAAGGCGGGCTCGATCTCCCAGGGACCGATGCGCAAGACCGCCTCCCCACAGAGAAACAGAACGACCGGCAGCGACAGCGTGGCAACCCACAGCCATAGTTTTTTTCTGGCAGCGGGCTCTTCTTTGGGGTCACTCTTGAGGGTCATATATAGGCCGTAGGCAGCCAGAACCATGATTGCTGGCATTAGTTTCATGCTGTGTCGCCCCGCCGCCTCCAAAAAGGTCTCAGCCAGTGTCAGCACGACGACAGCGACGAATATCGGGACGGCCTGTCTCCGCCAGCGGCCCTTGTAGCGGAACACCGCGATGAAGGCGAAGAATAGGAGAAATAGGTTAGGGAATAGAAGAGCATAATTGACATTGTGGTTACGGCTTGTGGTCGGATAGTAAAGGAAGTATCGCGAGGACCAATCAGTCGCATTGAGCCACATCTTGTTGATCTTACCGGGCGCGCCGCTAAGCCATACGAGCGGGTTCTTCAGGGCATATTTGACTGCTTCCCGGACCAGGACATCATTTTTGCTTATGTCGTCTAGGTCTTTAACACGCGCGATAACCTCCGGAGGCATGAGAGGCGCTATGCCTAATTTGGGATCGACCGTGGACATGTAAAGGCCGGTGAGCATCACACGGCCGGTTAGCGTTGTGCCTGGAATGAAACGGCCCAGCACCACAGCGTTCCGTATGACCCATGGTGAGATTGCCAGCCAGAAGCAAACTAGTATCGCTAAAGATGACCAAACCGCACGCCTCCAGCTCTGCTTGCCCTTCCTGAGAACGAAGAGAAGCACAATTGGGATGGCCACACTAAGGGCAAGCGCATCAGGCCGAACAAGCGCACACGAGCCAAGTAGGAGGCCCGACAAGGCGAATAACCAGACCCTGTTGTTTGAGAGGGCCACGATAAGGGCAAGGAAGAAGAGAGTCATCAGAACGGTCCCGAGGCTCTCGCTCATTAGGACGATATTCTGCTGAAAGAACGGAGGGTAGCATGCGACGAAGCCGGCTGCCAATAGAGCGACTTCGGCACGCTGGAATAGGCGACTCGCAATCGCGAAGGCGGCGAGCATCGTTACGACGTCGAACAGACACTGCAGAAGAAAGATGATTCTGTATCGCTCGCCAAATAGCGAATAAACGAGAGAAATGAGCAGCGGATAAAGCGGCGGCCTTCTTGCCGTTGGCGTCTTCAGACGCTCACCGAGATTCGTCATGGGGTGTTCCTTTATCCCCACGAAGCGGTAGCCCTCTCCCGAGGCGAGGTTCTTGGCCAATTGGTTGTACTCGGAGGGGTCTGCCTGCTGAGTCACTGGAACGAAATAGGGCATGGCGAACATCCACACGACTCTTGCGATGAGGCCCAACGCTATAATTCCTATCAGCCACGCACGATGTCTTGAGGAGAGGTCCGAGAAAATCCTCACGTCATCTCTTTACTGTAGGCATAGACTCTCGCTTGAGCACACAGGCTGTACCGCTCGGCTTGCGTGACTATCGCCAGCTTCCTCTCGACATTTAACGGCATGCAGGACTTACATATATGCATCGTACCAAACTGCAAAATTGAGAAGTCCCCACAGTGGGCGAGCATTGTTGCGGCGATTAGCTCTATGGTCCTCGATCAGGTTCTCCACGAAGCCCCAATCGAAAAGGTTTGCCTCCCTGAGCTTCTGCGTCCTGAAGGCGTCCATCATGAAGTCATAAAACTCGCGCTTCAGCCATTTGCTGAACGGCATATCGAAGCCGACTTTTTTCTTCTTGACGATCGCTTTCGGAAAAACCTCTCGCAAAGCCCTTCGCAGTAGGAACTTCCTCTGAAGGCCCCTTATCTTCACGTTCCCCGGCACGCTGCTCAGGAAAGAAACGAGGTCTGGATCGGTCATAGGCACCCGCGCCTCAATGCTATGAGCCATGCTCATCCTGTCGTTCTTTACGAAGAGGTCGTCAGGCAAAAAGACCTTGCTGTCTATGTAAAGAAGCCGGTTGAGAGGGTCCTCTGCGTGACATGATTCGAAGAGCTGCGCGAAAATCCTGTCAGAGGTGGCCAGCCCTTTTTCGTCTCTCAATGCGGGAGAGTAGAGGCTCAGCTTCTCGGCCTCGGACAGAACAATACGCCAGAAGAGATGCGCCTGGGGAATTGGCAGCGAGACGCCTCTAATGAACCTCTTGGCTTTGAATTCAAAACTGATCTTCTTATGGGATACTGGTAAAAGGTCGATCAACGGGCGCAGAATGTGCTCTCTGAAGGCTTTCGGGACCTTTCGAAAGGCCGAGGCGAACCGGTAGGCCGCATGTGTGTCGTATCCCGCGAATATCTCGTCCCCTCCCTCGCCTGAAAGAACCACTGTGACCTTCTCACTTGCAATCTTGCAGGCGTAATAAGTCGGAATTGCTGCTCCGTCCGCGTAAGGTTCATCTATAAAGCCGACATGAGAGGGCAGCACGTCGAGGACATCCTTTGCGCTAACTACCATCTCGTGGTGCTCTGTGCCCAACTCCTGTGCCACTATTCTGGCATAGGGAAGCTCATTGAATGAAGAGTCCTCAAAGCCAATTGAGAAAGTCTTAATCCTCTCCGAGGCGTGTGCAACCATGTAAGCCGCGATCGCACTCGAATCCATCCCACCAGAGAGCAGGACACCAACAGGAACCTCACTCATGAGCTGTCTGCGAACCGCTTCGGATAGGAGCTCCCGTACACGCTCCTCGTAGTAATGCAGGGGCTTCGGTTCGACATCGGGATTATAGGACAGGTCCCAATAACGAGTGGTTCGCATGTCCCCTTGCTCGAAAACAGCTATGCATCCCTGCTGGACCTCTCGGACCCCCTTGAAGATCGTCTGTTCTCCGGGGATGTAGTCAAAAGTGAAGTAATCGTGCATGGCCTGCAGATCAAGTTCCCGCGGAACGCTCGGGTCACAGATAATCGATTTTATCTCGGATGCAAAGACGACGCGGTCTGTCAATTGCATATAGAAGAGCGGTTTGATGCCCATGCGGTCTCGGCATAGAACAAGTCGATGCCGTTTCTCATCCCAGATGGCGAATGCGAACATGCCGTTCAATACTTCGGCGAAATCTGGACCTCTCTCCTCATAGAGGTGCAGGATGACCTCTATGTCTGTGTCAGTTGAGAAGTTGTGGCCCCGGCCTATCAGATCACTCTTGAGAGTCCTGTAGTTGTAGATCTCTCCGTTGGCCACGAGAACGCACGTCCCCTCTTCATTCGATATCGGTTGGTGCCCATTTGAGAGGCCAATTATGCTCAGTCTTCTCGCACCGAGCCCGACGTTGCCCGCAGCATTGATCCAGATGCCGCGATCATCCGGCCCTCTATGCCGCATCAGGTCGGTCATATCATCCATTAGCGCCGGATCAACCTTGCATCCTGAGTCCTTGACAATGCCGCAGATACCACACATGGGGAGGGGATTACTTCCTTCGCCTTTCGAGGAACAGGGCCAGCTCCGCCAAGAAGCCCAGACCCCATATCTGGATGGCGGATAGTATCAGCAGCACGGAGGTTGATGATAGTCTATCATAGATCAGATAGTCCGTGGACAACTTCGCCGCGCCCACAAGAAATATAACGAGCCCAATAGGTAGGAAGAACTTGAGCGGATTGAAGAACATCACGGTTCTGATGATGAGTATCAAGAATGAGAAGGCGTCGCTGGGGACTATCTTGGACTTGCCGGCCCGCCTGTGATAGTCGATGGGCATGTACTCCACCGACTTCCCGTCCCCGAGCATCAGAAGCGTTATGGTCGAGGTGAATGAGAACCTGTCCGGCAGGACCCGCAGATAGGGCAGGGCAACATCCCTTCTGAAGGCTCGCAGCCCGGAGTTGAGGTCAGGAATCTTCACCCCTGAGAGAAAGCCCGCAAGCTTCGTCAGAAGCCATTTGGCCGGCCTCCTCGTGATCGGCACGCAGGCCCCGGCCCGCACTCTCGCCCCGACGACCATGTCGGCAGATTCAAGCCCCCGTGCGAGCGCAGGAATCACCTCCGCCGGATACGTGCCGTCCCCATCGATTATCGCGATTGTCCGTCCCCTGGCCGCCTTGATCCCAGTCTTTAGCGCCGCACCATAGCCACGCCTCAAGCCATGCGAGATGACCCTCGCCCCGGCATCCTCGGCCAACTGGGCACTGTTGTCAGCAGAGCCGTCATCGACCGCTACTATCTCGTAGCCTCCCTCGTGGCAATCGAGCGCGGCCTTGACGGAGCTTATGACCGAGCCAATAGAATCTGCCTCGTCCTGAACCGGGATGACGATGGACAGGGCGGGAAGGTCCCTATCAGGCATCAGGCGCCTCCAACGTGAAACTCATGGCGCCTCTTCTAGCCAGCGCTCCTTGCGACGGACCCGCTTTATGGCCTTCATGGCACTGCCCATTAAAGTTCATTCGCAGCTCACCTGCCCGGAGGCATTTAGCCCATCATGGACGCTCTCAAGATACCTGAACGCCTCGCTCTCGATCTCCTGAAGAGACCTTATGCGCTGGACTGCCCTTCCGCAGGAATCACCATCGGCCATCGTCTCCTCCGTGAAGTCCGTCGAGAGCAGCATCTCAAACGACTCCGAGAAGCGCTTTCTGGCTCTCCCCACGTCAGGCCCAAGCTCCCGGCCAAGCTCCGTCTCAACCCACCTGAGGAAGCGTTCCAGAGAGATGCGGGAATCTATCAACGTCTTCCGCAACTGCTCATGCGCCGCAAGGTCGTTTGCCGATGCTCTCTCCGCCAAAAGCTCAGCCCATGCGCTCAAAGCTAGCGGTCCGGTAAGCGGCCCGCTGCCCGCATCGTCGCAGATGCCACGCCCGATCTCCAGACCAACCTCGATCGCTTTGGCTATCATCTCCAATCGTGGGGGGACGCTCTTTTCTTGACCGAGCACTATGATCTTGGATGGCCACAACTCATTCCGGTCATAGGGCTGAATGCGGTCAATCAAGCCGCTCGAAGACGTCTTGTTGTGGATACTCCGACACAGCAGCCGACCGTCCGAAAAACCCGCTATTACGTCCCACTGAGGCCCCTTAAAACATGTGAACCCAAGACACGGCCGCCTCGACTCGAGGCTCTCCACGACCTCCTTGCCAAATGCCTTATAGAAGTGTGCCTCGGGGTCGCGCGCAAACAACGTCTCTTCCGTATCGACGAGCCTCAGCTCCAGACCGACAGCATCCGAGACGATGTGCAACCATCGCTCCCGCATCGCCTCGCACCATTTGGCCGCAACCGGCTCCTTGGGGTTGACGTAGAACAGGAAGCCAGCCCCGGACATACCCATCAAGTAGTCGTAGTCAACCTTCTGCCCAAGGTATCTTAGAACTGTCTGAATCGCCAGAACAAGTGTGCAACGGCCCCGGTCGACCGACATCATAGGCACTCGCTCTAGCACGACCGATCGCCCTTCAGGTTTCAATCGCAACCCCTCGTCGTTTCTTGATGTAAGGACAGAGCTTGGCAACAGGGCAGAGAGCGCACCTGGGGTTTTGTGCCTTGCACGTCTCGCGCCCAAAATCGGAGAAGATGTGCGCCAGATGGGACCATCTGTTCTCTGGCAGCATTCTCATCAGCTCCCGTTCAGTTCTGTCACGATCCGTTCCGCTCGAAAGATCCAACCGCTCACAGATGCGCAAGACATGAGTATCGACAACGATTGCAGGCTGGCCGAAGGCGTTTGAAAGCACCAAGTTGGCTGTCTTTCGGCCAACTCCCTTGAGCGCAGTCAGCGCACCGACATCGGCAGGCACCTTGCCGCCATGCTCCGCCACCAGGGACTCGCACGCTGCCTTGATGCTCCGGGCCTTACGCCTGAACATGGGAAGGCTACCGAGCTCCGCCTCGAGCGTCTCGACGTCGGCGTCCGCGTAGTCCTTAGCCGTCCTATAATCCGCAAACAGCGACGCGGTCGTCCTGTTGACAACTTCGTCCCTGCACCGGGCAGCCAGTATGGATGCCACCAGCAGGTCCAGCGGAGTTCTGAAATCGAGCCGCAGCCTCGCGTCAGGATATCGCGCCTCAAGGATTGCATAGACCTCTCCAAGACGCTCGGCCTTCATTTTGCTGCTCTCGCTCATTGCCCCTCGCCAGTTAAAGTCTCATTGAGCACACTATCCGATGCCTCAAAAGCTTGGATTGGGCGAGCAAAAAGTCAAGTGTGCCCCCTCGCGGAAAGTTTTCGTAATCGTACCCGGACCTGCTCGACTGACGACGTTCTTCCTGCATGCCCTTGCGGGGATTCGCAGCGCCTATCAAGCCCCGTGAAACGAAAGCGATGCCATGAACCATTCCAAGACAGAATGGGGAAACTCATCATGCTTGTTTTCTCGATCTTCTTTGTGTGAATTGTCTGGGGTAGTCGAGCTCGGCACGGTGCTGCTACCGGCCAAGGAAATGTGCGGCGACTTTCTTGACAGTGTCGAGTGGGGCAATCCTCAACCGGTCTCGCAGGAAGCGAAGGTTATACGTGAGCTTCTGTTTTTTGACCATCATCGACATGACCTCATTGACAGCCTTGGTGGCAGTCTCGTAATCGATGTTCCTTGTGAACTCTGAATCGACGGGGAACCTCTTGTTCAGGCCGATCTTGTAGTTTTGCCACAGGTTGGGCGAGATGATGTCATCCATGTGGTGCATCTCCCAGACCCTCGTGCCGGGGTACGGGACCAAATAAAGTATCTCAAAGTATGCCAGCCGCTCGAAGTTTCGGCGAATGAACTCCACGGTCATTCTGCTCTCTTCGGCAGTCTCGGTTGGCACTCCGGTCAGAAATGTCGCGAGCGCCCGGACATTGAGGCGTTCCAGCCGGTCGAGCGTGGCCTCGTTGTCTTCAGGGGTTACGCCCTTGCCTTTGAGGAACTGAAGCACTCGTTTTGAGGCGCTCTCGAAGCCGAACTCCATCTGGGCCATGCCCGCCTTCTTGAGGAGGTTGATGAAGGAATCCTCGCACCTGCTGACGATGTTGGCCCGTCCGTAACACGGCCACTTGAGCCGTCGTGCGATTCCTGTCTGGAGCATTAGCTCGGCGATGCGCGAGGCCCGCTTCCCGTCAAAGATGAAGGTGTCGTCGATTATACAAAGCCCCTCAAGGTTGTAGTCCCGAACCAAGCTCTGCATCTCCTCTATGACGTATTCGGGCGAGTGTTCGCGAAGCTGGCGCCGATGCACTGAGATGCAGTATATGCACCTAAACGGACAGCCTCGCGACGTCATTAGCGTCGTGTTTCTGGTGATCATGCTCCGGATAGCGGCGTTGCGATGGAGGTAGTGCGTAAGGTCGAGCAGAGACCTGTCTGGGAAGGGGATCGTATCGAGGTCATCGATGAACTTCGGCGGCTCAGTGAGCACAATCTCATCGTCAGACCTGAACGCTATGCCCGGAATCTGCCGCAGCACGCCGCTGTCGAGCGCAAAGCCCGAGGCGGCAAGAGCATCGACCAGGTGTGTGAAGGAGCGCTCCGCCTCGGAGACGACAGCGATATCGAAGAAGCCCTCCTTGATGACCTGCTCTGGCAGAGCAGTCGGATGCAGCCCGCCGATGACGAGAGGTGCATTTGAGAACCTTCGCATTTTTCTGGCCAGCCGGGTGGCTCTGTGATACTGGGCTGTCGCGCTCGAAAAGCCGATAATATCAGGCTCAAACTGTCTCGCCACCTTGATCGGATTGTGTCCAGCGTATTCATCGGCGAGAACAGTCTTGTATGTGTTGGTCCCATACTTTTTAAGATAGGAACTCAAGTAGCAGACACCCAACGGCGGCATGTCGTAGATACCCCGGCCGGGGTTCACAAAAAGTATCCTAATATCGCGATTCTTCACCTGTCTAGTCTCATCTTTAAGTGCTCTGATGTGTGCTTGCGAGAGCAGTTTATAGCGAGTCGGCAAGAATGTGTCAACCTGGCATCTGGGATGAGTTTTCGTAATCGTGCCCGGGCCTGCTCAACTGACGGCGTTCTTCCCGCATCCCCGCAAGGGGATGAACGTGAGTAGCCGTAGGTGAAACCTACGGATCAGGGTCAGAGGAAGAAAGGAAAATAGCCCTGAAAGGGCTAAACATAGCCCTGTGGACGGGCTGTTCGACCCATTCGGGGTCGCGAGGATACCGGCGTGGTCGCTAATGCAGGAAAATGTACCTCAAAAGGAATATGCCGGCCAACACATAGACCAGCCAGTGGACTTCTTTTGACCTGCCGGCCGCCACTTTGACGAGGGGATAGCTGATGAACCCGAGCGCGAGTCCGTTGGCGATGCTGAACGTTAGCGGCATGAGTATGATCGTGAGGAAGGCTGGGATTGCCTCGGTGAAGTCCTCCCACCTGATCTTCTTGATGTTCTGCATCATTAGGCAGCCGACTATGATCAGCGCAGGCGCCGTAACGCAGCCGGTTGCGAACGCTTTTGCTAAAGGCGTGAAGAACATGGCGACGAGGAATAGAAGCGCGGTCATCACGGACGCAAGCCCGGTCCTGCCGCCCTCGATGACGCCTGCGGCGCTCTCGATGTAGCTCGTTACCGTTGACGTTCCGCAGGCCGCACCGGCCATGGTGCCGACCGAGTCGGACAGCAAAGCTCGGTTGATTCTGGGCAGCTTGTCGTTCTTGACGAAGCCGCACTGCTCGCTCACGCCGATGAGCGTTCCGATGGTGTCGAACATATCGAAAAACAGAAGGACGATGATGGGGACGACATAGTCGAGACTGAGTGCCCCAAGGATGTCGAGTTTGAACATTACTGAGCTGAAGTCCGGCGTGCTGATGACGCCCTCAAACGTCGTGATGCCCGAGATGACGGCGACAACGCCGGTTGCGAGCAGGCCGAAGAGAATCCCGCCCTTGACCTTCCTTGCGACGAGCATAGCTGTCAGAACAAGGCCGAACAATGCAACGAGGGCCGGCGCCTTGGAAATGTCCCCAAAGGTAACGAAAGTGTTCGGGTTCCGGGCGACGATGCCGGCGTGTTGTAGGCCGACGAACGCGATAAACAGGCCGATGCCCGCGGCCGTGGCGAGCTTCAGACCTGCGGGAATCGCATCGACGAGCATCTCTCTCACCTTGAGCAGGGTCAGGATGGTGAAGGTCAGGCCCGACAGGAACACGATACCCAGCGCTATTTGCCACGGGACGCCCATTGCCCCGCAGATTATGTAGCTGAAATAGGCGTTCAGGCCCATGCCGGGCGCAAGTGCAATCGGATAGCGGGCGACAAAGGCCATCATCAAGGTCGCGAAGAATGAGGCGATGCAGGTCGCAACCAAGACGCCTGAGAAACTCATCCCAGCGCCATGGGGGTCGGATAGTATGGTCGGATTGACGAACACGATGTAGGCCATTGTCATGAACGTAACCAAGCCGGCCGTAATCTCGGTCTTGACCGTGGTGTTGTTCTCCTTCAGTCGGAAGTAGCTCTCTAGCACTTGCGACTCCTGTTACTCATCCCATACAAATCGGTAGGCTCTCCGGCGCCTCGGATGAAGCGGGGAGTGCGATTTTATGTAGTCTGCCAGAATGTCGTTCAGGGTCTTGCCCGTCAGGATGCGATTCTTGGCCCGAGCGAGCTCCATGTAGCCGTCGCCGCCCCCAGCGAGGTAGTCGATCGTGGCAATGAGGTAGTTCTCACGCTCGTCCAGCGGCTTGCCACCTACCGACACGCTCACGATTCTCTCCCCCGGCCTGACGGGCTTGCCTTCCCTCCCGACCAACACGGGCCGCCTGGCGAGCCGAACCGTAACCTCAAGCCCACTTAGTTGAAGGAACCCACCGCTCGGCCGTGGCAGCGCCTGGACAGAGCGCTCGAGCATCGATTCGAGCTCCGAGCCTGAGACCCAGACAAGCACGATCTGGTTGCGAAATGGCAGTATCTCGTCAATTCGGGACCTGGTTATCGGGCCTGCTGGCTGAAAATCCCCTCGGATGCCGCCCGAGTTCACGGCGACGACGGCCGCGGTTGGGAATTGCTCCGCAATGGCGTCGCAGACAAGGGTGCCGACTGTTGAATCCGTGGCCAGAAGCTCCGCTCCGAAGAGCTTGAGATCGGCCTCTATGATGCCGACCTGCTCCTCGTCGGCGGGCCGAAACGGCTCGAGGAAGGACGCTACTCGCACATCGTCCTCGACGCTCTCATCTACGTTCAGAAGCGACCATTGATATGACGCGATGCCATCAGGGGAGCACTCAAGTTGAAGCTTGCCGACGAACCTGCCGTAGCAACCGGACTGGACAATCAGCGTCCGTTTTCCGGCCGGATTCGTAACTTCGATCGGCTTTTCTAGCGCGTCGTGTGAGTGGCCGCCGAAGATGACGTCGATGCCGCTGACGGAACGGGCGAGCTTGACATCCTGACGAAGGCCGATGTGCGTCAGAGCAAACACCAGGTCGGCCCTTGGCCTCAGGTATGAGACCATCTCTACGACCTTGGCCACGAGATCGCTGTCAACCTTCACCTGCTTACTGGGGCTGGAAATATCGTGCAGATTAGGCGTGATGAGGCCGAATATGCCGACTGTGTGACCGCCCACGCTCTTGATTACGTAGCTTTGGACCTTTCCGGCAAGCGGCAAAGACTGGCTGACGTCCATGTTCGCAGACAAAAACGGGAACTCGGCCAGATCCAGCGCCTCGCCAAGCTGCCCGTCGCCGAGGTCAAACTCGTGATTGCCGACCGCCGAGCAATCGTAGCCGATCAGGTTCATGGCGCCGATTTCGGGCCGGGCACGCCAACGGTTGAGTGAATAGGGGTAGAAAATGTCGCCCGCGTCGAGCAGCAGAACGTTCCGCTCGCGTTCCCGGACCTGGCTCACGACTGTGGCGATGCGCGCAAGCCCGCCGACCTTGACTGCTGTTGACGACTTAGGCTTATATGTCCAGGGGAACAGATGGCTGTGAACGTCGTTCGTCTCCAGCACAGTGATCGTGCCTGCCCGGTAATGCCGGCCAGTGCCAGTGAGAGAGCAGCCACAGGAAACGACGAGAGCCAGCAGTATCAGCGCGACCGCTGTCCAGACTGTTGGCCGAGACCAAAGCCTTCTACTCAACCTGATACTCCCTATTGCCCACGTGATACTCGGTGAGGCCAGTCATGCCGACTCGCACGTTCAGCAGGCTTAGAACTGGCCTGCCTAGATGATGAAATATGTTGTAGTGCTCGACGTTTGAAAAGCTCCAGACGTCCTCATCACTCCGGGCCCTGTTCTTCTGCACAAACCGGCGAGCTCTAAGCAATTTCGGCAGCTTGCCGAGGACGAAGGCGACGGCACGGGCGTGAAGCAGAAACGCCCTGAAGTCATGTCCTTTCATGGAGGCGACGGCGGACTTCGCGATGTAGCGATAGAAGGCGTAGGGGAAATGGCGGATGAGGCTTTTCAGCGAGTAGTTCTTCAGAAAGACGTAAAGGTAGTTTCGCATGAAGAAATAGTGCTGCCACCTCTCGTGAAACGCAGACTTTGCTGTCGAGCGGTACTTATGCCTGACGACCGCTTGAGGGGCGGTGACGAAGTGGTAGCCAAGTATGTTGGCTCGATAGCACAGATCGAAATCCTCACAGTAGGAGAACATCGTCTCGTCAAACATGCCAATCTTCAGGAACATATCTCGCCGGAGCAAGACCGCCGGGAAGATTGACCCGAACACGCGCTCGGAGTGTGAGAACTGGCCCAGGTCTATCTGGCCGACACGGGCGTCGCGCCAGTGGCAGTGGGCGTGCCAGGTCGTGCCAATGGCGTTTATGATATGGGGGTCGGAATGAAATACTACCTTGGGGAAACACCCAATGCAGCGCTCGCCCTGCTCTCGCAGGGCTTTGACCATCTGCTCAACGCAGCCTGGCGCGATGATGGTGTCGTTGTTGAGCAGAAAGAGCAGCTCGCCGGACGCCTCGCGCGCCCCCTGGTTGTTGCTTGCACAATAGCCACGATTTACATCGTTTTCTATCAACTTGATTTCGGGGAAGTCCGCACCAATCAGCTCGACCGAGCCATCAATCGAGGCGTTATCGACCAGCACCGTCTCGATACTTGGGTATGTCTGGGCCTCGATGCTCGCCAGACACTCCTCAAGATGAGAGGTCCCGTTCCAGTTGGCGATGATGACGGAGACAAGGGGCTTATCTGCCATTGCTGGGCAATTGTGCATCAGAAGGCCAATCGCTGTCAAACGCCGCGGCTGAAACGGTCTCGTAGCTATAGCGCCTGATGATCGCCACCTGAGACGTTCAGCCCGGCCGTCCCGTTTATTTGCTCTTGAGCTTGTCCAAAAGCTCCTTCGCCCTCGTCCTGGTCTGCTCTTCGCTAGCCTTCGAGGCGAGCTCGAGATATCTAGTGCAGTCCGCTCTGAGCGAGGGCTCCCAACTGAGCTTCTCCACCAGGTCCAAGTCGTAGGCCTTCGGCAGGTGCCCCTGCTCGCTATCCTCGGTTGACGCTCGGAGCCAATAAACAGCCTTGTAGAGGTCGCCTTGCTCCTGCGCGACCAGGCCAAGCAGCGTTGCGCAGTGGTTGCGCATGGACGCCACACCCTCTCTGTATGCGATGCTGGCGAGCTTGTCGTCCGAGATGATCGCCTGATATTGGGCCCAGACGTCCAAAAGCATCTTTCGGGCTTTCTCCAGGTCCCCCTCTGAGAGCAACTTTCTTGCATCCTCGCACTTGGTGGCGATGTTGATTAACCGCTTGGGGACGGTCGCCTCAAAGGAAACGTCCGGCAGGTCCTTCTTCGTGATACCCGGGCTGAGAGCCTTGAGCATCGCAAACGCCTCGTCCTTCATCTTGTCGGTTCCGAGGACGCTCGCCGCCTTGAGATAATCGATGGACTCGGGCTTCAAGGCTGGCACGGAAACCGCCTTCTCGACCAGCCGCATGTCGTAGCCCTTATACTCCATGAACATGTCGAACGTGAGCGATGCCTTCAGCCAGCGCCTCGCCTCCTGAGGATCTCCCTGCTTGAGGGCAATCAGGCCGAGGCTGGTAGCACAGCGGTTGCGAGAGAGGTCAACGATGGGCACGCCCGCGAATCCGAGCTCTTCCTTCTTCTTCTGAAGACGGTCAAGCGCGTCCCACGCCTTCAGCAGTTCCGAACGCGACTCGTCAATTTTGCCCTCTTTCAGATGTATGTCGCCCATGCGCTGGGCCTTTGTCGCCTCGGCCGATATGGCCCACATCTCGCTCGTGGGGCTCTTGTCCTCATCTTTGATCACATCAGCCGCGCCGGCGAGGTCCTTCATCTCCGTCCGCAGCTTGATGACGGCATTTCGGATGATAACGTCCTTCGGGCACAAGGTGTAGGCATCCTCAATGGCAGCCTTGGCGGCCTTCTTCTCTCCCAAAGCGAGCCGCAAGTTGTAGGTGTCGTAGTGCCGGATGGCGGCATACTTGAAGCTCGTGCCAGGATTTTCGATCAACCTCAAAATTATGCCACAGAACCACTTATCTACCGGCTCCATTCTGCTCGCGGTGAGGCCGATCTCAATGTTGTCCGGGTTCTGTGTCATCGTCTGCTCAGCGGCCTTGAGCGCGATCATGAGCAGCCTAGCTCGCGTTCCAGCATCCTCTTCCCTATCCGCCAAGAAACAAGCCGAGTTGAAGAGGCGCGACGAATCGAACCAGTCCTTTGTCTCGACCTTTCCGTCAATGTAGCGCTGGTCTATAAACTTCGTGATCTCCTCGTCTGTGAAATCGTCGAACGACTTGACGCCGCCTTCGCGGGCGATGTCGTACCAAGTGGTCGATGCACAGGAGACTGGCGTCTCATCCCATTTGCAGTCTTGCGTTTCAGCGAGGGCCGAGGGTCCGGTCATCGCCAGCAACACCAACACAATCAGGAATCCGGCTTTTCGATACATTCTCATCTCCTCCTAAAGCTCATAGCATCCCCAGCACGAACAAGTTGTGACAGGTGCCGTCGCGATCATGGCCTACCTATCGCGACTCATATTCTCCCAATAGGGAACGCATTTCAAGCCGGCGCTCATCTTTTGACAAGACCGCAGTATCGCCGCCCAATTCTACCTACCCGCTCTTTGAGGCGCGCGACTTCGCGAGCTTCCGCCGCACCAGGTAAACCACACCGATGGCCGCCAGAACGAAGGGGATAGCATATATCGATTTGTCAGGCCAAAAAAGAGGAATCTCGAACGTCTTCCACGTAAACGGGAAAAACCAGAAGTAGGCAGAGGTGAGATGCCGCTGAAGCATGTCCAGGAAAATGTGGACCGAGGCGCCGACTAGGAGGTTCCTGAAAACCGTGGTTCTGATTGGCGGCTCAAAGAGAAAGGTTATCAGATATGCGCCGAGCACAACACCCATGGGGGTGTGTCCTGGACTGATGAACCAATAGGACTTCTTGTAGAAAACCATAGGCAGCCGGCCGAGCAGGTCTGGCAGGATGAGCCCGACGAAAAACAGCTCGCGGTAGCGACTCGGCCGCGTCGTGAAGTAGCCCACAAGGGCATGGGTCAAGAGGTCTGGCATTGCCGCCTCTCCTCGAAACGAAGCCGGCGCGGATTGAACCTGAAACGGCGTAGGAAGAACAGGGCCACGCCGACGAGGGCGACTGCGGAGACGATGAGCTTCAAGGTGTCCGAGCTATAGATGTGCCATTTCTTGCCCAGAACCAGGTAGCCGGGCTTTTTGAAAAGGGCCTCGAACGAGATGAAACAGCCGCTCTGCCCGGGCGGTATGGTTCCAGCAACCTCGATCCTGTTGCCCCAGATGTCCTGCACGGTGAATCTGTTGGGGCCGTCGTAGCGCTTGATCTGGGTGAACTGAACTAGGAGGCTTGTCCCGTCGAACCGAGAAGGGTCCCTCAGGTAGTCCGCGAATCTCGGCATGCGCTTTGGGCCGGCGGTGGCAGAATAGATGCACATCGCGAGCAGCAAGGCGCCGGGCAGGCCGATCTTGAGCCACCTGTGCCTGTCTGAGAAGAGCGCAGGGACTTTACTGGGCAACGCGCGTCGGGACCCCGCTACCCTACAAGCCCTCTAATTGTCCCGACTAAATAGGCGAACATCAGAACGAATACCGCGGCTCCCAGAGCTCCCACCAGGATGAATGGCAAGATAACGGCAAAGAACGACCTTCCGCCAGAAATCTCATAATAATTTTTGACGGCAATTATCTGCAAGACAAAGCTCCACACCCACAGCCCAATGGCACACAATGTCCAGACCGCGGTCGCAGCGGCCGACGGGAGTCCATAAACCAGAAGTGTAATCGGGGCGAAGAATATGCCCGGCAGAAAGCAGACCGCGATCAGCAAGAAGAGCACCCTGACGTCGCCGAGTTTGAACTCGTTTGTAGCGGCGAAATGATAGATGCTCGCGGCTGCGATCGCGAAGATGACTGTAATGAAAAACTGTGCTATGCAGAGCAGCGCAAACAGCGAGCCAGCGCCGAATACAAGGGGACTGGATGGCGAGAGAAGTCCAGCTGTCATTCTGCTCAACACGGAGAGAACTATGACGAAGAACGCAAGCCAGTAGGGCCTTCTCTCGGAGAGCGCTTGAACGGCTTTCTTGGGCGAGACCAGCTGGTTGTAGAGTATCGTAAGCGCCCCCTCAGGCTTCTCCAGCGGACTCATATTATCGTAGGGCAGCGCGAATTCACTTTGCATCGCATACCTCCTACTGTTGGCTATTAGTCGGATAGGCAAATGCCGCCTGGGCAGAGCCGATGTTGGCCCGATACTGTATCGGAGAGTCGCACTCGCCCATCACCATGTCCTTGAGCGATGGGGTCTTTCCGAACTTGGCGTCGATAAACTTGAAGAACCGCTCAAATGGCTCGATCGTGGGCCTAATGATACTTGGCTTGCCCTTGATCTCAGCGAGCTCGGCGGCGAGGTTGATCGCGTCATCGAGCGTGCCGAGGCTGTCGATAAGCTGATTGTCAAGCGCCTGCGTGCCCGAGAAGATGCGCCCGTCAGCAAGCGGCAGCAGCTTCTCTATCGGGATGTTTCGGCCCTCCGAGACAGCGGTTACGAACTGCTGGTAGCAGTCCATGACAAGCGTCTGGAGCAGATTACGCTCCTCGTCAGTCATGTCTCGCCAGTAGGCAAGTATGTCCTTATGCTCTCCGCTCTTGAGCACGTTGAACTTGATACCGATGATGTCGAACAGCTTCTGCAAGTCCGCCCCGACGATGATCACGCCGATGCTGCCCGTCAACGAGCCAGGGTTGGCCACGATCTTGTCGCAGGCCGACGCGATGTAGTAGCCGCCCGAGAAAGCCATGTCGGCGACGGAAGCGATCACCTTCTTGCCCGCCTTCTGAGCCATCTTTATCTCGTGGCATATCTCTTGAACGCTTCCCACCGTCCCGCCGGGGCTATTGATCTCGATTACGATCGCCTTCACGCTGGGGTTTTCCCTGAGCTGTCTAATCGCACGGATAGTCCGCAGCGCGCCTCGTGGGTAGGCCTCGAACATGCCCTGAGACTCCGTGAACGTTATCGCGCCAAAGATGCGGACAAGGCCCACGCTCGGCCCTCTTCTGGGCTCAAACTTGGCAAATCTCCTCTCAAATGTGCTTGCCAGACGGTCTAGCGCGCTCATCCGGGGACGAGCGCTCTCCTTTCGCAAGAGCATTATCCCCACCACGACCGACGCAATACACAGCAGCAAGATCAGCAGCATAAAAAATGACTTCTTCACCGAAACACCCTCCCGCAGAAGTGCTCATCTCCAAATCAATCTATACTCTGGCATTGTTGCCACCGATGAGGCAGAAACGCAAGTCGCGATCGCACGCGAGAATGACATCTCCGCTGGGCGTGTTCAGGCAGCCCCTAAATAACGGCGAATAACATTTGCCCGCAAGAGCATACCACTGGTAGCCGCAGGCGCAGCCTGACGGTGCGAGGAGACCGAGGACCCAATCCCTCCTCTCCGTTTCCGTTGCGTTGCACGCACGGCTACCCGTCGTACCCCCTTGCGGGGGTTGCAGCGCGTCCGTTGATGTTCATTCGTGGCCGCGTCACTGGGTGGCTTGCGGGGCCTGTCTCCGCCCGTCCATTCTTATGTGGCAGCAGCCGCGTGGGCGCGATGCGACCGGGGTCTCCGACATCGACTTGGCAGTTGTTTCAAGAGGCGAGGTTAGCCCGCTCGATGAGATCGACAGGATGATAGATATTGTTGCCGATCTGAATCTTGAGCACAACGTCTTGATGTCGGTCTATCCTGTTTCTGAGGACAATTATTCATCGCTGAATAGCCCAATCCTCTTGAACCTGCGGCGCGAGGGGGTGCCTGTATGATCGAGGTCCATTGAAGAGGATAGAGGGGAGGTCTCGGTGTGCCGCACATCCCCCATCTGAAGATGGGGGTTAATGAAAATGGTAACCGTCTGCATCGCCTCGGCTGAAGCCGGGCGATGTGGCCTCAAGTGTCGGTTGCGCCGGGCGATGATGTGCTCGCGCGTGTCGGTTGCGCCGGGCGATGTGGCCTCAAGTGTCGGTTGCGCCGGGCGATGAGGTAGCCCTCACATGCCGCTTACTCCGGGTGGATGAGCTAGCCAGCGTGACCTCCGCGAAGGAAAGGCAGGCTAGAAAGCCCGCCCCACACCTCCCGCTGGCCTAATCACTGCGTTTTAACGCGGTGATACAGATGGCTCTCATTGTATTAGCACCCGACTTCAGTCGGGTGATCTGAGGAGGCCGAGGCGCCCCCCTCCCTCTCCTTCCTTCCCGGAATCCTCATCTGAATGGGATAGAGGCGAGGTCTTTGTGTGCCGCACATCCCCCATCTGAAGATGGGGGTTAATCAAAATGGTAGCCGGCTGCATCGCCACCGCTTGCGCCGGGCGATGATGTGGCCTCTCTCTCTCATCCCCATTGACCATGCCCAGCCGGGGCTATAGATTAAGGCTGCTAACTGATTTTAGTCGAAAGCCATAGAGCCGGGACATGCGAAAACTCAAGATATTCTCTGACGTTCTCAAGTCAAAACTGCTGCACAAGCCGTTCTACGTGCACTACTACATAACACGCCGGTGCCTCTTCAAGTGCAAGATGTGCTCAATATGGAAATACGGCAACGTGGCCGAGGAGCCGCCGGTCGAGAGCGTCGCCAAGATCGCAAGCCGCTTGCGCAGAATCGGTGTGCCGAACGTCGTCTTCACCGGTGGCGAGCCCTTCGTGCGCGAGGAGTTGCCCCAGATTACGAGGGCGTTCACTGAGGCGGGCATCGCGGTTCGCGTCCAGACGACGGGAGCCAAGACCGTAACGCCTGCGCGGATCGATGCCGTGATAGATGCTGGCGCAGAGCATTTTACCGTCTCACTCGACACGCTCGACGCTGCAAAGCAGGACGAAATATGTGGCTCCAACGGCCTGTGGGATTCCGCCGTGAGCACCATCAGGCACGTCGTCAAGCGGCTGCCCAACTCGGTCAACGTCGTCAACACTGTCGTCTCGAGGCAGAATATCAAAGAGCTGCCTCAGATCGTCGAGTTTGTCGATGGGCTTGGCGCGTATTCGAGCCTTGTGCCAGTGCATCTGCTCCCGTCAGACAAGCAGGAGAACCTCATCCGCAGCTATGCCGAGGAGATGACCTTCGGGCGGGATGACGCCCCACTCATCGATGAGGCGTACGACGCGGTGATCGAGATGAAGCGGCGAGGCAAGCGCGTGGGCGCCTCAATGAAGTTCCTCGAGGCTTCAAGAGAGGCGTTAAAGACGGGGGACTATAGCTTCGCGTGCGACGCTGGATGGCTCTACTTCGTGGTCTTTCCGGACGGGTCGCTCTCGCCGTGCGATGAGATTGAGCCATTCTGTAACGTGCTCGACGACGATTTTTTGACGTTCTTCGGTTCCAAGGAATACAGCCGAAAGGTTGCCGAGCTTGTCAGGCCGTGCCGGGGCTGCATTTATGGGTGCTGGCGGGATACGTCATATCTTGTGCGAGACAGCCGAGTGCTGCTAGAACGGATACTGTCATTCATAAGATGAGCTCCAGGTTCAAGGTTCCAGATTCAAAGTTGATTGATAAGAGCTCGTCTGTGCGCTGTTGGCGTCGCTTCGTGGCCCTTCGTGTTCTTCGTGGACAATTCTTGCTGCTGCTTCTCGCCTTGGTCCTGAGGGTGGGGTTCGTCATAGCTCTGCCATCGAACGAATTCATCCCCGGACCGGACCAGCTTCTGCACGATTCGCTTGCGCGGAGCTTCCTCGCTGGACGGGGCCTCTCGATATCCGCGGACCTCCTATATCCGCCGGACGGTCAGCCGGAGTGGGTCAAGAAGAAGTTCGAGCTGTATCGCGAGCTCGGCGGGCTTTGGGGCCTAGTCCGTCCGGGGATACCGCAGGTTACCGTCCCCCCACTGAACCCGCTTATTCTCGCCCTCTCCTACTACCTCCTTGGCCCCGGCAACCTCCTCGTCTATCGTCTCATCATGGCGCTTCTGGGCGTGGCAACCTGCTGGCTCGTGTTCGACGTGGCAAGAGGCATCTTTGGAAAGAGAGCCGCTCTCCTTGCGCTGTTGGTTCTCGCGGTCTATCCGGCGCTTATCTATTTTTCTGGCGTGGTGCTCACCGAGACGCTGTTTCTGTTCCTCTTCGCTGCATTCATCAACTTGATCATTCGCTTCAGGGAACGGCCCCAGTTGTGGCTTGCCGCGCTTGCAGGCGCGGTCTGGACGCTCGGATTTCTGACCAAATCGACTATGGCGGGGATGCTTCCGGTCGGCATCGTGGCGATTCTCTGGCCGCGGCGAGGCGATTTCAGGCTCAAGGAGACGCTGGTTTTGCTGGTGGCAATCGGCCTCTGCCTCGTGCCCTGGGTCGTCAGGAACTATGATATATTCGGACGCGTTGTGATCATGCCAACGAAGAGCTGGAATCTCTGGGAACGGAACAACTATCGCTTCAATGAGCGATTCTACAACGAGGAGAAGGAGGCTCGCGCCTACGAGTGGCTCATCGGCAAGCCACCGTTTTCAGTGAACCGTCCCGAGACGGTGCGGTTCCCACGGTTTGCGCCGGACGAGGATGAGGCCCAGCGCAATGCCAAATACGTCAACCTCGCCAAGCAGTTCATACTCGCTAACCCTGGGCTTTACGCACGACTCTGTTTGGTGCGCTTCATCGAGTTTTTCAGGGTGCTTGGCCGCACGCGCACCTCGGCGCTAGTAACTGTTGCGAGGCTTCTTTCCTACGGCCTGATTCTGCCGCTTTTCGTAGTCGGTTTCGTGCTGTCTTTCAGGAGATCATCAAGACTCTCCAGGCAGAAGTGGGTGCTCATCGCCGTCGTGTTACTCTTCGTCTCGGTGCATGTGTTGACAACCGCTGAGCCTCGGTACAGGCTGCCCATTGAACCCTACATGGTTGCATTCGCTTCATTTTTCGTGGTGAGAGCGTGGGACAGGATAAGAGCGCGGACCGCGAGAGCTTGATGCGGGAAGTTGAACACGTCCGCTGCCCGCTATGCGGCACCGATGACGCCCGGCTGCTCTCGGTTCAGAAGGAGGTTTACGGCGTCGTACGATGTCGGGTCTGTGGCCTGACTTACCTAAGCCCGAGACCCACCAAGGAAGGCATTGCCGCAATCTACGACGAGAGATACTACAAGGACGCAACCGTTGGCTATCCCGATTACCTCAAGACGTTTCACGAGTACCATGAGACGTTCATGGAGATATTCGACGAGCGGCTCCGCGCTATCAGCCAGTTCAAGAAGGGAGGCCGGATACTTGAGGTCGGCTGCGCCTATGGGCTCCTTCTCGACTACTTTCGAAAGCGCGGATGGGAGACCTACGGCGTGGAGCTCTCGCAGACCTCGGCGAGCTATGCGCAGCAAGTGATGGAGCTAGAGGTCCAGAACGTCCCGCTCGCGCGTGCGCAGTTCCCAGAGATGTTCTTCGACGTGATACTGATGCTGGACGTCGTCGAGCATCTCGATGACCACAAGTCAGCCTTCAACGTCGTCCGCCGCATACTGAAGGATGACGGCGTTCTCGTCGTTCAGGTTCCCTACGAACTCTTCCACTGGGAGAAGGTTCTGAACGCCATAGCGAGCGGCAAGCGGCCTGGGGCAATCGCTCCCGACGCTGTGCCCGCACACCTGTGCTTCTTCACGCCCAGCACGCTTCGGCTCATGCTCGAGAAGCATGGGTTCTGGGTGCTGAAGCGCGAGAGCGGCAACTACGGGCGCATCAGGGAGCAAGTCTTCCCGCCATCAACCGACAGCAAGTGCCCCATCTGCCGTCTCCTCAAGGTTATCTACTACCGGCTGGGCGTCCGCAAGTTACTACGCTGGCTTGCGCCGAAGCTCAAGGAGGGCAGCGGCATCATCTTCTACGTCCGCAAGCGTAGCTAAGCGCCAGCCGAGACGGGTTGGACTTACAATCTAAGATTCCATGCTGCACCCGCGCAGTAGCGAGCGTCATCTGTGCATAGTCGGTGTAAGAGCCAGCCGCAAAACCTCGATAACTGTTGAAATTCTGAACGCCGCGCTCGCCAAACTGCTGTCTTATCTCGTGCAGGCGCAAAAACTCAACTGGTGCGCCAAAAGCGACCCCGATCGCCACACCCAAGATGCAACCACGGTATCCTGATTCTAGTTGTCCTAATCCCACCTTTACCCCGAAGCACATCCGGCGTGCTGACGATGTGCTCGCAGCAGTTCACGTCCATCATTGGTAATCAGGCAAGTATCTCACGAACGGCAATCCTGATTTGACCGCGTCGTAGAAAGCCTTGTCCGCCGTCCAGAACTGGCACCCCTGTAGTTTAGCAAGTGCTGCATACGTTGCGTCGTAAACAGAGCGCAGATTGAAGCGCAGCGCGATTTCCCGGGCACATCCACGAAGGTCAGGATGCGCCATAACCTGAACAGGCACCCTGTCCAATCCAGCGAGCGCCTTCTTTGCATCGGCAAGACTAAGCCTCCCCTCGTATGCTCGCCTACGAATAACTGTATCAACCTCGCACTCATACAAATGAGGCGCGACAAGCGAGATATTGTTGACGAGGCAGTCCCTCAACAGCCGGCGTGCTGTAGCACGATGCATCTCCCCCTTGAGAACCAACTTGACTACAACGCTGGCGTCAATGCAGAGCTCTTTCACAGACTATCGGCCCTTTCCCTGCGAATCTTCTGCACGTCCTGAGCCGAGTCGAACTCCCCCTCGATGCTGTCCGCTATTGCGTCGAGTTCCCTCAGCAAGGCATCGGCTCTTATCTCGCCACGCTGCGCCGTCGCCTCAGTCTCGTCAGAAAAAATGACCATGACATCAGTTTGTTCTTTCCTTGGCATGCTTTCTAATAGCCTGACTTTCCCATTCTCATAAATGCCCTTGACCGCCTTCATTGGTATATCTCCTTAACGCTTGCTGAATGATCTGACTAGACCTTGGCCGTCCTTCCTGATGCAGCCACGCAGTCAGCGAATCGCTCTAATCGCAACCCAGAGTCTATAGCTGTGACCTCGCTACGTCAAGCGCGCCCGGCCTTGTGCGCCTCATCGACCGATTTCGCGAAGAGCTGAATAGTGCGAAGGGTATCATCAGTGAAATAGGTCCTCTGCGTCTTGAAAGCAGCCGCGATTTCTCTCAATACTTGGCGGAAATCCCATAAGATGATGTCTTCCCGATCAGCCGCTTGCTTCGCGTCGTCTGTCCAGCCCCAGGTCACGATAACCTTCTGATAGTTGTGCCGATCGGCGCCGAAACCGTATTCCCTCAATTTGTCGTGCACCTCTTGCTGACCGAATTTCCGCTCAATGAAGTAACCGATTGTTCTCCTCTGACCTGCCTGTTGAATGCGTTTCTTGAGGTCCTCACGAGAGAACTCTTTAGCAGTCAACTTTGAATAGGAGCCTGAGATAGAAACGCCGCACTCGATGTGGTAGCGCTTGATCCCCTCCGGACCGGAGATATCAACAGCCAGGAGGTCAATCTCGTATTGGCTCTTGCACTTGACATTAGGGATTGTGAACCAGCCCTTCACATACCGACAGTATGAGTCCACGATTTTTTCTGTTGTTTCCACCTTATAGCCTCCTCTACGGCACCTCGATGCTGTCCAGGATCGTCTTCACGATGTCATCCGTCGTCTTCTCCTGCGCCTCGGCCTCCACTGCCCCAGCCGGCCCTCTACGGCGCAACATGTAGCGCCGGCCACGGCTCGCTAGATAGACCCAAAGCGTCCCACACGACTATCTGAAGCTCGTATTGTCCAGCGATAACCCCTGTCGGGACCTCGAGCTCGGCCGAGTATATGCCGTCCCCCGCCACGCCGTCTCCCAAGAGACCATCATCGTTCAGAGACACGCCCAGATGTATTCCCCCAAACTGAAGCTCAACACGTTCGACAGCGTTAGTCTCGCCAAACGTCTTCGGCATTGCGACCACCTTCAGGGTCTCGCCGACGGACAGCACCTGCGTCTGCAAGAATCCGCCTGCGAGAATCACTGGCGCACGGGCGGATGCGGTGCTTGTCTCAAACCAGTGCGTATCGTCCGTCAGGCAATTGCTGGCGAAATCGCACGCAGATATCTGGATTTGGTAGAAGGTCTCCGGCTCAAAGCCACCGGGCGGGGCATAGGACACGGCCAAACGATGCTCGCTCTCGAGGCGCGTGATCTGGGTGGAGACGGCGGAGCCGTTGACCAAGAGTTCCACTGTGCTCTGGTCAACACCAGTGTCGCCATCAACTACTGAAAACGATATGCTCGTGTCCGGCGGCACGGTTGCACCCGTACGGGGGTTTACATCGGCGAGAACCGGCGGGGTGGTGTCCCGAACGTAGTCAGAAAGGTAATAGGCGCAGTTCTCTATCAACTGCGCTCGCCCGCCCTGCTCGTCTGAAACGTAAGGAATTGCGAACGTCATATAGACTATCTGGCCTCCGTTTGTGTCGTCCCCATCCTCGTCGAAGTATATCAAGCCCGGCTGGGAATACCGCGACCAATCGTAGAGCACGTTTCCGTCGGCCGCAGGGACGCATACGTCCCTTGTGGCGAGAAACTCGCCCTGAAATCCGACCGTCGCCTCGAGCACGTTCGGCGCAGTCGCAAGCTGCGCCTCGGGCTTTTTGAGTATGAGTATGTCCCCGTAGTCTGCCTTCCAGGAGTCTATGTGCAGGACATAGCGCCTTAGGTCAGAGAGCTTGGACGGGTACTGCTGGCAAGCGCTCCATGCAAGGTCCCCCGACTCGATCAGGAGCCGCCCACCGCCGAGCACGTACTCAACGAGGCCCTCGTAATATGCTGGGAGCGGCTCCGAGGCATCGCCGAGGCAATATATCACAACGTCAAACGGTAGGTCGGGCAAGCTCTCGCCTGGGTTGTGGGTGTGGACCACGTATCCAGCGGCCTCGAGCACGTCAAGAAAGATGTCGGCAGAGCCACCTGAACCATCGTCTATTAGGAGCACTGAGCCCAGCGAGGGTATGATCGAGAAAC
This sequence comes from bacterium, assembly GCA_035527515.1. NCBI lineage: Bacteria > bacterium. The sequence continues at coordinate 23,697 of DATLAJ010000114.1, read as the reverse complement.
TGAAGTAGCCAGCCTCCGGCAAGAGCGCCCTGTTGGGGGTCTTGGCGATGTCAGATGCCTCGAGGCGATACGACACGCGGTCGCCGGGGACTAGGCCAGCTCCTGGAATCTCCGCGTAGTAAGTCGAGTCGCCCTGCTTCGTGAGATGGACAAAAGCGTCGTCCTCGTTGGAATAGTGGTAGTAAAGCTTGACGCTCTGCTCGTCCACGCCGACGCTGTCGCGAACGATGCAGGTAACCTGAAACGAGCCACGGGCAGCAGGCTGGCTGACGAGCGGCGTGTGCTCGATCGACGGCGGGACTGAATCGGTTCGCACCCAAAAGCTATGCACCTGGTCGGGAGCGTCGGCAGGGCTAGTTGAGTAGCTTCCGGCGATATTCTCGGCGTATAGATAGTAAAAGACCTGTGTGTTCTCAGGCTGACCGGGGAGAGTCGCCACGTACTGTTCGGGCAGGACGCCGGGCGCCAGAGCGGTGGCCGTCCAATCAAAAGCGGACCGAGCCGCACTCCCTGTCCTGTAATAGACCAGGACCTCCCCCTCTACAAGAGGCAGCTCGGAGTGGATGAAACAGCTGAGTGTGATGTCCTCGTCGAAATCCTCCGTGTCCGGCAGCAGCTCGAAGTCTATCTGCGGCGACACCGAGCCAGGGTTGTAATAAGACCTCAGGACCTCATCCCAAAGCGTGTCGGCAGTAAAGTCCAGGAAGCCCTGGTTACCGTCGTAGCGCTCGTCGTAGCTATATTCTTCCGACTCGAAGTAGATCGATAGTCCATAGCAGTAAGGAAGGCCCGCCCCAGAGCGGTGGTAATAGACTACGTCGTCGTGCCTCGAGGCAACCTGCTGCGCCGCGGCAGATATTGCCTCGGAGATGTTCTGAGCGCTCAGTGCAAGCATGAAGTCCTTGAGATCAACGTAATACCAGTAATCTTCCATCCTGTAGCTCGAGAGGTAGGCATCGTAAACCTTACTCTTGCTGTGCTCCATCGAGCCAATGAGCAGCTGGGCGAGGCTGCCAAGGGAGGACAGGAAGCCGTCGTCGAACTTCGCCTCGTCAATAGCGGAGAGCACCACGTATGATTCGTCGTCCGGGTCTGACTTGCCGTCGGTGTACGAGTTATAGAAGTAGTTGACGATATGCATGGCAAGCTCCTTGGGTGTGAGGTCTGAGCCGGGCTCGATCTCGCTCAGGAAGCCGTAGTCCCAGCCGTCCCAGGGAACCGTTTCTTCGGAGGCCACCACCACCTTACACAGGTCCTTGATCTGGTATGCGACCTCGACCATCCCCATCAGGCAGGCGTCCATCCCGACAAGGTCGAAGGTCACGCCGGTCTCCTGCTTCAGTGCTGCGAGCGCGGACTTGAGCTCCAGCATGTCCATAGAGGCATAGCCATCGTAGCAGATGTCTTTCCGCGGTTTGCTCGGAGCGAGCTTCTTCCTCCAGCCGTCCCCATGGTCCCAAAGGACAAGTCCGAAATGATCGGCCGGGTAGTTCGCGACCGCCCACTTGGAGAAAGCAAGCAATGTATCTGGGTTGGCGAGGTCTAGCTCAGTCAGGCCGTCCCAGCCGCTTTCGATGTCGCCCAGCGGGACTTCGTCCGAGACAATAGCGCTGTTCTGCGGTCCGGCAGGATCGTATCGCGCCCGGTAGGCGCGTGTGTCCGCGTTGCTGAATTGGTCGATCAGGATTACCACATTCGCATCGACCGATTCGATCGCTCCCTCGATCTCATTGAGGTCCACGGGCGCGGTGCTGGAGAGGCTGTTGTCGGCGCTCATGTAAACGACGAACGTCCACGATTTCTCGTCGAGCGCGGACGGCTCTTCACCCCGGAGCTCGTTCACTGAGCACACTGAAAGCAGCAGTATGGCAACGAATATGAATAAGCTTTTCAAGGTCATTCCCTCAATCGCCAAGCCCAGCCCGACCGAGCGCTGCGAGCAGATCCTCCTCCGTCATCGCTCCCTCGCTCCGCAGAACGAGCTTGCCGCGCGCGTCGAACACAATGAAAGTCGGCAAGTTGTTGATCCTAAACTGTTTGGCCAGATCAGGATCGTCAGCTGGGTCGATCATGCGAACCTGAAGCCTCTCGCCGAACCGAGCCTTCATCTTGTCCAGAAGCTCTCTCATCTCGTCGCAGCCGTAGCGCCACTCCGCGCAGAAGCAGCCAAGTATGGGGCGCTTTGCCTGACCAGGCTTGGTCAGACTGGCCTGCTCGGAGCTCGGCGCCGGGCTCTCGACCTGTTCTGCCGCTGAAGACGGCTGAACGCTGGGCCTGGCCCTTTGCTTGATCTGCTCGAACCTGCGATTGAAGTGCCAGACGAACAGGACAACCACGACCATAGTAATCGCCATGGTCAGAACGCTTCTGTTGGCCTTCTTTCTCATTTCTATCCGCCTCCCTCAACGATGAAATCGCCGATGGCCAGATAATCCATACCCGTTACCTTGAACGTCCTGAGCCCCTCGGCTGGCGTGCATACGATCGGCTCGCCCTTCGTGTTGAAAGACGTGTTGAGCACTATCGGAACGCCAGTCAGCTCCTCGAACTCCGCTATCAGCCTGTGATAGAGGGGGTTTGTGTGCCTGCTAACGGTCTGAACGCGCGCGGAGCCATCTGTGTGCACAACGGAGGGGACCTTGTCCTTGACGGCGTCCTTGAAAAACAGGTTCAGGTTCATAAACGGGCTTGGATAGGCGTTCTCAAACCACTCGCCCACCCTCTCCTCCAGTATCGAGGGCGCAAGCGGACGCCAAAGCTCACGCATCTTGATAACGTTCACCTTATCCTTCATCTCGGGCGACCTGGGGTCCGCCAATATGCTCCGCGCGCCCAACGCCCGAGGCCCGATCTCCATCCTCCCCTGAAACCACCCAACTATCTTCTGGTCAACCAAGAGCCGCGCAACCTCCTTGCAGATGTCCTCAGACCTCCGATATCGCAGGCCAGCGCGAACGATCTCCGCCTCGATCTCGCTGTTTTTGAACTCCGGCCCCCAATAGACGTGCGGCATGTGGGATTTGCTCTCAAAGCCCATCCGAGCATAGCCCTCCATCGCCGCCCCAAGCGCCGTCCCGTTGTCCATCGCTGCCGGTTGAACGTAGATATGGTCAACGTAGGGCGAGTTCAAGATCGCCGAGTTCATGCAACAGTTGAGAGCTACGCCCCCGCCGAGGCAGAGATTGCGGTAGCCTGTCCGCTCGTAAAGCGTCTTCGCCAGCGCCACTCCGATGCGCTCAAGCTGGGTCTGAAGCGTCATCGCGATGTCTTTATGAATCTTCAAGAGCTCCCCATCATATCTGGCGTATTTCCCCAGCCTCTTGATGGCATTCAGGTCAACCTTGTATCCTCCGTCGCTAACATTGACGACGTTGGCGAACTTCTCGTCGAACTGTCCGTAGGCGGAGAGGCCCATCGTCTTGCCTTCCTGGAAATAGCCAAAACCTAGATAGAACGTGATGTTCTTATACATAGCCCCAAGCGACTGCGTGTAAGTGTACTGCTTAAACGGCCTGGAGATCACGTTACCCTCGCCAACATAAAGCGACGTCGAATAACGCTCACCAAGACCATCCACAACGATGATATTCGCCTTGTCAAAACCAGACAGCCGAAACGCGCTCGCAGCATGCGCCAAGTGGTGCTTCACGTCGAAGAATCGGGCGTTCGGGAACTTGCCCCTCATCTCTCTCAAAAACCTCTTGCGCTTGACGAAGTAACCGTAGCTCAGCCCCTGCAAGAAACCCGCGTTAAGGTCTTTCTGGCCGAAACGCAGCTTGAGAATGTTCTTGAGCGACATCTTCTTGTAGCTGAAGATGATGCTCTTGGTCAGCTGTTCCAGGGCCAGATAGGCGTTCATATCGACCGAGTAGGCGACAGCGTCGATCTCCTCTGGCTTGACGTGCGCCTCGTTCAAACACCAGTCGATAGAGCCGTACGGCGGCTCCCCGCCCCAGCAGAGGCCTGGCGTGTGCTTGATCCGGTCGAGGCGCTCGTCCTCTATGGAGCAGACGAGCTCGCCGTCGCGCACAAGGGCAGAAGAATTATCGTGAAAACACTCGTTTACGCCCAGAACAAACATCTATCTTAACTCCTCAAACTTGAAGGCTACTAGAGCACACCGACTTTGTAACTTATCAGTATAACAGAACACCCGGCTCAAAGGCTAAAATATAATCTCAACGCCCGCAAGACTATTCGGACAGGGAATAGTGTTGGCCATCTCGCATTTATTCCCAGCTTTCAGCTCTATCAAGACCCGGAGCCTCCCGGCCAAGGTTACTATTTCGGGATCAGTTCTAACACCCGGACTGCCCGCGCTCGCCCTGACCGCCAAGACACGTACGCCAGAGGCGTTTGACGCCATACTCCCTCCTTTCCAGATAACCAGATGGATATCGGCTACCACCCAACTAGAGAGGCTGTCTAGTAAGTGCATCTGCATGGAAGAATCCCTGTGTTGAAGGATGCCTGGCCCTGGATGTAGGGGCGGTTCACGTCCCGCCCGACCTCAGCGCCACAACATATTGTGGGTGATTCGTGAATCGCCCCTACAAAAAACACGCCTGGCCCCTTCATTGGACAACCTCCGAAGATGGGGGCTAGGGCAATGATAGTCTCTCGCATCGCCACCGCTTGCGCCGTGCGATGAGGCCGCCCTGGGTCGGGGAGCGCCCCTTCCTCTCACAAAGACTGTTTGACAATAGCGTGTCGTGTTGCGAATCTTCTGTGCTACTGTATTTGGGCACAGATAAAGATATGGAGGTCATTGTGATCGATGGCGTTAAGGTTAAGAAGTTGAAGGTGATGCCCGACGAGCGAGGGCGGCTGATGGAGATACTCAGGAGTGATGATGGCGAGGAGTTTTTTGCGAACTTCGGCCAGGCATACATGACCACAGGCTATCCGGGCGTCGTGAAGGCCTGGCACTACCACAAACATCAGAGCGATCACTTCGCGGCGGTTTCAGGGATGATGAAGGTGGTGCTATACGACGATCGTGAGGATTCGCCCACAAAAGGAGAGATCAATGAGTTCTTCATGGGTGAGCACAACCCGATTCTGCTTGTCATCCCACGGGGCGTGTATCATGGATTCATGTGCATCAGCGAGAAGGAGGGCATCATAATTAACATCCCTGACAAGGTGTATAACTATGAGAACCCGGACGAATACCGCCTGCCGGCGCACGGCTCCAAGATACCTTACGACTGGGCGAGAAAGGACCGATAATGTCTCAAGAAGGCTTGAAGCTGCTGGTAACCGGCGGCGCTGGGTTCATCGGCTCGAACTTCATCCGCTACATAATGTCTAATCATCCGGATTGGTATGTGTGCAACCTGGACAAGCTGACATACGCCGGCAATCTCGAGAACGTAAGCGACGTCGAAGGCCAGCCCAACTACCGCTTCGTGAAGGGCGATGTCGCTGACAGGGCGCTGGTCGATCCGCTGGTCAAATGGGCGGATATAATCGTGCACTTCGCGGCCGAGACGCACGTCGATAGGTCCGTAATGGACGCCGGCGACTTCGTCACCACTGACGTGTTCGGGACATTTGTCCTTCTCGACTGCGCCAAGGTCCACGGCCTTCAGAAATTCATCCACATCTCAACCGACGAGGTCTATGGCGAGGCGCACGGCAGGCCGTGCCTGGAGAGCGACCCGCTGATGCCCAAGAGCCCTTATGCGGCGTCGAAAGCCGGCGCGGACAGGCTAGCGTATTCCTACTGGGCGACGCACAAGGTCCCCGTCTTGGTCTCGCGCTGTTCTAACAACTATGGCCCGTTCCAGCTGCCGGAGAAAATGGTTCCGCTGTTTACGACTAACGCCATCGAGGACAGGCCGCTGCCGGTCTATGGCACTGGCCAAAACAAGCGAGACTGGATACACGTGCTGGACCATTGCCGCGCTCTGGAGCTTCTAATACTTAAGGCCGACTGCTTCGGCGAGGTGTTCAACGTGAGCTCGGGGCATGAGGTTACGATTCTTCAGATGTGCGACCACATACTCAAAGCGCTCAGCAAGCCGAAGGAGCTCATCGAGTTCGTCGTTGACAGGCCAGGGCACGTCCTTAGGCACGCGGTCAACAGCGACAAGTTGCGGAATATGTTCAATTGGGCGCCGAAGGTCGAGTTCGAGGATGGGATTAGGGAGACGGTTCTGTGGTATGAGAGTCACCCTGAGTGGTGGCGGAAGATCAAGCAGCGCCTCGCTAGATATTACGAGAAGCAGTACGTTGAGAGAAGATAGCGTTGTTTATGTATGAATACTTAGGAGGACACAGATGGATTTGGTTGAACAGCTGAAAAGGCGAGCACGCGCGAGGAAGATGCAGATCGTTCTCGGCGAGGGGCCTGACCCGCGAATGGTCGAGGCGGCCGCTACTCTTGTCAAGGAGGAGATATGCGGCGTTACAATCCTCGGCCCGAAGGACGAGATATTGGCCGAGGCCCGGAAGCAGAACCTGAACTTCAGCGGGGTCGAGATATTTGATTTTATGAAGAGCGACAAGATCGAGGATTTCGGGAACGCGCTCTATGAGATTCGGAAGGCCAAGGGCATGACGCCTGATGAGGCGAGAGGTCTTCTGACGAGTGCTGAGCTTGGCAGCCTTTACTTCGGCGCGATGATGATCAGGAAGGGCATGGCGGACGGAATGGTAACCGGCGCATGTCACAGCACAGGCAGCGTCCTGAGAGCCGCAATCCATGTGGTTGGCACACGGGCGGGCTGCAAGGTGGTCTCGAGCTCCATGATCATGGTGGTGCCCAAATCCTCGTGCGGCGAGGACAAGATACTCATCTTCTCTGACCCGGCGTTTGTGCCTGACCCCACAGCAGAGCAGCTGGCGGACATAGCCGTCTCCTCGGCGAGCACATACAAGGCTCTCATCGGCGTCGAACCAGTGGTCGCGATGCTCTCCTTCTCAACCAAGGGAAGCGCCAAGCATCCAACGGTCGATAAGGTCATCGAGGCGACGAAGCTCGCTCAGGAGAAGGCGCCAGACCTTGCCATCGACGGCGAGCTTCAGGCTGACGCCGCCATTGTCGAGAAAGTCGGAGCCAAGAAGGCGCCCGGCAGCACGGTCGCTGGCCACGCCAACGTCCTCATCTTCCCCGATCTCAACGCAGCTAACATCAGTTACAAACTGGTTCAGCGCCTCGGCGGCGCGGAGGCGTTCGGCCCGATTGCGCAGGGGCTGGGTGCACCGGTGAACGATCTCTCGCGGGGCTGTTCAGCAAACGATATTGTCGTTCTGGCCGCGATCACATCTTTGCTGGCGCAGAGCTAGAAAAAAACCGACGGATTAGCCGGCGCCTCGGACGTCTTCGAAGTTACTTGAATGAGCTCTCTCCCAAGGGAGACTCCCAAGGGAGAGAGCAGATTCAGACTAAACTGGCCGTTTAGACACCGTTTTTGCTTGTTCTGATAGAATGGCAGCGTGTGAGATTTAGACAACACCCCAAAATGATCTGCTGACACGCCCGGAAAACCTGATACAGTTAGCCCCGAGTATGAGCGCTATTGACGCAAGACAGAAGTGAAGAGGTTCGACAGTGAAGAAACTCCTCTATATCAAAGACTCACAGCAATTCTGGAAAGTCTTCAGTGAGGAGAGAGACAAAGTAAGGAAGCAGCTGTCTAGGCTTCCTTTTGCCGAGAAAATCGAAATAATGTCGAAGATGCGCGAGGCATTTCGCCGCCCACCTGCAAACAAGGACGAATAGTTGAGCAAAAAGATCGTAATCGTTGGCGCGGGGCCGACGGGCATCGGCGCCGCCTACCGGCTCAACGAGCTGGGCCACGAGAGCTGGGACATCTACGAGCAGAACGGTTACCTAGGCGGCCTGGCGGCGTCTTTCACGGATGACAAGGGCTTCGTCTGGGACGTCGGCGGCCACGTTGTGTTCTCCCACTACGACTACTTCGACCGCTACGTTGACAGCGTTCTGGGCGACGATTACCTCTCTCACGAGCGGCGAAGCTTCATAAGAATCTACGACAAGTGGGTTCCATATCCGTTCCAGAACAACATCCGCTACCTGCCGAAAGAAATCGTCCTCGAGTGCCTAGTCGGCCTGTTCGAGGCGTCCCGAGACAGCCATCGTTCCTCTAACTTCCGTGAATGGATCGACGCAGTCTTCGGAAGAGGCATTGCGAGGCATTTCATGGTCCCCTACAACAACATGGCCTGGAAGTTTCCGTTGGAGAGAATGTCGAAAGACTGGATAGCGGAGCGCGTCAGCGTCATCGATTTCGAGAGGGTACTTGGCAACGTTGTCCTTCAGAAAGACGATGTGGGCTGGGGTCCCAACAGCAAGTTCAGGTTCCCACTGAATGGCGGCACCGGGGCCATGTTCGAGGGCTACCGACAGCACGTCAAAGAACACCTCCATTTGAACCATCGCCTCATCGCTCTGGACCTCAACTCGAGGACGCTCGAGTTTGAAAACGGCGTGCGAACCACTTTTGACGCCCTGCTGACCAGCGTACCTCTGGACGAGCTCGCAGCGATTACTCGAGTCGCGCCTGACGCTGTGCGGGACGCCGCCTCAAGGCTCGGGACCACCGCGGGTGTCATGGTCGGTCTGGGCTTCCGGAACCCATGTCCAAGCGACAAGTGCTGGATGTATTTTCCGGAGGACAATTCACCCTTCTACCGCGTTACCTATTTCTCAAACTACTCCCCGAACAACGTCCCCGATGCAGACCACCACTCCCTCGTCTGCGAGGTCTCCTGCCAACCACACGAGCTCGATAATGTCGCTCGCAGCGCCGTTGAAAGCGCGCTCGATGGGCTCATCGCCGCCGGCCTCATTGCGACTCAAGATGTTGACGGCCTAGTCAGCACAAAAGTCATCAAACTGAGCCACTCCTATCCCGTCCCGACGCTTGACAGGAACCAGAATCTCAGGACGGTGCTCGAGTTCCTTGAATCACACAATATCCTGTCGAGGGGCAGATTTGGCGGCTGGCGCTACGAGATAGGCAACACCGATCACTCGTTTATGCAGGGCAAGGAGGCCATCGACAGGATCCTTCTTGGCAGGCCGGAGCAAGTCTGGACCGAGCTCCAATGAACAGGACATATCCTGATTCTGCTTCTGAACCCACCGACTCGAAAGCGTATCGAGGGACATGCTAATGACCCTCTTACTGACATACGCAGCGGTCTTTGCGACCGGCGTCGCCGTCTCTCTCGTGCTCACGCCCATTGTCAGGGCGCTGGCGAGGCGCATTGGCGCCATGGACTTTCCTAGCCATAGAAAGGTCCATTCAAAACCTATCCCGTCGCTCGGCGGCATCGCGATAATCGCCGCGTTTGGCATCTCGGCGCTGCTCGGCCTTCAGCTGTGCCCTGATCCCAGCAACGCGCTCGCACGCAAGCTGACCGGCATGTTCATCGGATGCCTCATCGTGATGGGTGTGGGCATCTACGACGACATCAAGGGTTTGCGACCTACCTTGAAACTCGTGGGGCAGATTATCGCATCAATCGTGCTCATTCTCTACGGGTTCGGCATAGAGAAGTTCACCTCTCCGCTTTCGCAGACCGGCTCAATCGCCGTCCCCGCTGCCGTCGGAGTGATGCTCACCGTGCTTTGGGTTGTCGGTTTGACTAACTCGGTGAACCTAATCGATGGACTCGACGGTCTCGCAGCGGGCGTCGTCTTCATAGCGTCGCTGACTTTGATGTCCGTTACAATTTACAGGGGTGATTATCAGATCGGCTTGCTCTCCGTCGCGGTCGCAGGCGCCGTCCTCGGCTTCCTCAAATTCAACTTCTTTCCCGCAAGCATCTTCATGGGCGATACGGGAAGTATGTGCCTCGGCTTCATCTTTGCGGCCATGTCCCTGCTCGGAGCGTCCAAGAGCACCGTCGCTGTCGCCCTGCTCGTCCCAATCACCTCAATGGCGGTTCCGCTGATGGACACGGGACTCGCCTTTCTCAGAAGGCTCTTTCGCGGAACTCACCCCTTCAAGGCCGACCGCGAGCACCTACATCACAGGCTCCTTACGCTTGGCCTCTCCCAGCGACAGGCCGTTGTCCTTATCTACTTTGTCTCAGCATACCTCGGCGTTATCGCTTTCATAACGGTTCTCATTCCGTTCAAATACAGTTTTTTAATCCTCATCATTCTTGCAATGGGCCTCATCCTAGCGCTGAAGACGCTTGCCTACCTTGAGAAACATGTCGCCGCGGTCCGGGACAACTCACCAAAAGAATCGGCGGAGCACCCTTCTAGTGGGGCGTTCTGATAATAGCATAGGATTCATGTGAGTGCGATTTCGTGCATCTTGTAGCGCCAGCGAGTTACTCCCGACCCTTGCGCCTCGCCAGTTCCAGGACCTTTATTCTGGCGTTCCGAACGCTCCCGCTGCGCTCTGGAGGCGCATATCGAACAAACAGCTTATAGGCCCGAATAGCCTGATCAATTTCCCCGATCGCCTCATAAACCGTGGCCATGTTGAAGTAGGCATCAGCGAACGTCGGGTTCAACTCTACCGCACATCCGTAGTCCTCGAGCGATTCCTTCACTTGCCCCAGAGCGGCCCTGGCGAACCCTCGATTGTTGTATGCCTCGCTGCACTGAGGGTTAAGCTCGATTGCCCTGCCGCAGTCTGAGACCGTCGCCGCAAACTCCCCCTTCTCCAGATGACACGAGCCACGCAGCTGGAACGCCTCCCAACTGCCCGGGCTGATCTCGATAGCCTTGTCGCAACTCCTGATCGCCTCGTCGTTGAGGCGCAGCGAGGCGCAGGCCTGGGCACGGCCCATGTAACACTGGTCACATTGGGGATCGATCTGTATCGCAACGTTGTAATCCGCGACGGCGCGTTTGAACTTTCCCTGTGTGAAATAGACGAACCCTCGCCTGAGATACGCTTCTGAGCAAGTTGGTTCGGCGGCTATTGCGCTCGTGTAATCCGCGATTGCAGCCCCAAACATTTCCCGGTCCTCGTAAAGGGGCCCGCGGGCCAGAAAAAAGTCCGCTCTGTGCGGGTCAAGCGCGATCGCCCCGGCGTAGTCGGCGAGTGCCTTGTCAAGGAGGGCGTGCGCATAATGAAGCTTGGCCCGGTGAAAGAACGCCTCCGCGTAGCCCGGCTTGAGCGCTATCGCCTTGTCGTAATCCGCAAGCGCCTCTTTGTATTGGCCCATCTCAGCATAAACGTTGCCTCTGGCGTCGTAAGCGTGGGCGCTTTCGGCATCGAGCTCGATCGCTTTATTGGCATCGAGGAGACCGGCGTCGAACTTCCCGATCGCTGCGAGACTCTCTGCCCTGTGAATGCGCGCGCTGACGAGGTCCGGCTTTAAGTCAATTGCCTTATCATAGTCGGCTATGGCCTTCTCGTGGTGGCCAAGACCGGCATAGGCGTAGCCCCTCGTGTCTAGGGCGTCAGGGTCCTGCGGATCGAGCTCTATCGCCTTGCTGGCGTCAACCAGCGCGTCCTCGAACTTGCCCGACAGGCACATCGCCCAGGCGCTACCCATGTATGCCGTCGCACGCTGCGGGTCTATCGAGATTATCCTGGAGTAGTCAGCAATGGCGTCGTCCAGTTGACCTGTACTAGTGTAGGCCAAACCCCGATTATCAAGCGCTGTCAGGTATTGGGGGTCGATCTGAAGGGCGCTGGAGTAGTCTCTGATCTCATGCTCAAAATCACCCTTCTTGTGATAGGCCACACCTCGATTCAAAAAGGCCTTCGCACTACGAGGCTTAAGCTCTATCGCCTCATCGTAATCCGCAATCGCCTCGTCATATCGCTCCATGCGTCTTAAGGCGTTTGCCCGTGCCTGGTAGGCGTGAAACGAATCGGGCTTGAGTTCAATCGCCCTGGTCAGATCGGCAATAGATTTGCCATACTCTCCTTTCTTGCGATATGCGACGCCTCGGTTGATGAGACAATCCACGTCCGAAGGATCGATCTCGAGAGCTTTCGAGAGGTCCGCTATGGCAAGGTCATACTCCTTCTTCTCCATCAAGTAGAGTGTGCCCCGCATCCGATATGCTGTCTTGTGCTCAGGATTCAGCTCTATTGCCTTGCTGTAATACCGGATAGCATCGTCGATACGACCTTTGCTCTCGGCGGACATCCCCTTCTTCCACTGGCTATCGGCCATCCTTGCTGCGCAACCCAATAAGACCCCAACGAGAGCAATCGCAACGATCGCCGCCAAAGCCGTGTGCCTCCTCATAACGCTTGTCATCTCCGCCTCCCTTTTATTTACTCCGCTGCACTCTGCCCAAACCACTCATGTCCCTGCCTCAACCTTATCATATCGCCCCCTGCTCAACTGTGCAAACCAGGTCGCAAGCAAGGATGAAGGCGGAAGGATGAAGGATGAAATCAGCCGTAGGTTGTAAGTTGCAGGTGTATTGCCCCCCTGCCGCCTCTTCGTCCCCTTGACCGGTGAGGCTGTCCAATAAAGGAGCCAGGCGTGTTTTTTGTAGGGGCGATTCACGAATCGCCCACAATCTGTTGTGGCGCTGAGGTCGGGCGGTTCGTGAACCGCCCCTACATCCAGGGTCAGGCATCCTTCAACACAGGGATTCTTCCATGCAGATGCACTTATAGGACAGCCTCCTGTGTCAGGGCCAACTGCCAACTGCCAACTGCCAACTGCGTTAAGGGAGGATAATGGTAGCCCATATCCACGATCCCCGTGTCGGGCGTGCCGTCCGCCTGGGTGGTCCGGTCAGAAAGGCCCGCGGCGCTAACCGATATGCGCCCGGCGTCTATGCACAGACTATCCGGGTGCAAATAGTATTTCCCCAGGGGACCTGTAACGAACATCGGGTCGTCGTGGATGTTACCCTCGCCCGCATCCTCGCCCTCAATGCAGCAGTAGGTTGCCGAGCAGTCATAAAGGTCGTCACCGTTGCCCCAGATGATGCAGTCGAAGATGACCGGCGCACTGTAGTGCTCGCAGCATATCCCGCCGCCCCAAGAGGCCGAGTTGCTAATGATCGTGTTGTTTTCAATCCTCGGCGAACTTTTATAGCAGTATATTCCACCACCATCGTCGTCGGCAGTGTTGCCCGTGATTGTGTTGTTTGAGATACTCGGCGAACATTTATAGCAGTATATCCCGCCGCCGAACCAGTTGGCACTGTTGCCTGTGATTGTGTTGTTCTCAATCATCGGCGAACTGTTCTCGTAGCAGAATATCCCGCCGCCGCGGTAGGCACTGTTATCCGTGATTGTGTTGTTCTCAATCATCGGCGAACTGTACCAATAGCAGGCTATCCCGCCGCCGCGGTCGGCACTATTGCCCGTGATCGTATTGTTTGAGATAGTCGGCGAATCGTTCTCGCAGCATATCCCGCCGCCGCAGTAAGCACTGTTGTCCGTGATTATGTTGTTTTCAATCGTCGGCGAACTGTTAGAGCAGTATATCCCGCCGCCCCAGAGGTTGGCACTGTTACCTGTGATCGTGTTGTTCTTGATGGTCGGCGAACCGCCCTCGCAGTATATCCCGCCGCCATAGGTGTAGGAGCCGCTGGTTCTGTTGCCCGTGATCGTATTGTTCTTGATGGTCGGCGAACTTCCGTAGCAGTATATCCCGCCGCCGTCGCCGGCCGAAACAGTGTTGCCCGAAACCGTGTTGTTCTCGATCATCGGTGAACCACCCCAGCAGCATATCCCGCCGCCGGTGTAGTCGGCCGAGTTGCCCGAGATCGTGTTGTTTGAGATGATGGGCGAACTGTCCGAGCAGTAAATCCCCCCGCCGCCGGTGTCAGTAGTGTTGTTTGAGATCGTGCTGTTTGCGATCGTCGGCGAACTCTTATAGCAGAATATCCCGCCGCCACTCCAATCCGGGTATGAACTGCCATTAGCATTGCCACCAGTTATTGTGACATTCTCTATGGTGAGGTTGTTTGCACCATCGCAGTAGATGACGTGGTAGGCCGAGCCCTCCGCGTCCAGAGTCGTGGTGCTAGGGCCATCACCTGTAAGGGATACATGACTACTCATGTTGAGGGGGAACGTCTCGCCATTGGTTGAGGTGGCATAGGTGCCATGGACGATATGAATCGTCACGGGATTGTCCTCGGAGCCCTCAACCGACGCCAGGGCGTGGGCTATCGTTTTCCAGGGAGAGCCGAACGATCCCTTGCTGGAGTCGTCACCTGTCGAGCCGTTGACATAGTAATGCGATCCTGTCGCATTCACTGTGAACGGGGTCAGGCTGGCCGTGCTCACATAGGTGAATGTGCCTGGGTAGGTTAAGAGCGCAGCAAAGGCATAATCGCCTGCATCTCCTACAGGTGGTACTTCGCACGGCAGGTTGAAGGTCCAAAACGGGGTAGTTCCCATCTCGAACCAGGCGGGCACGTAGATATCCGGGACCCACGGCTCGATGAGATGCCTCCAGCCATCGTATTGCGTGGACCAGATGTCCCCGTCTGGCAAGATGATTCCCACATATAGGTCAACGGCCATCCCTTCACCGTCATTCTCAGCCGAAAGGCTCACCTCAATCGTGTCGCCGGACTGATACGTGTCGGCGTCCGTGTAGATCGTGATTGTAGGGGCCGCGGTCGCTGCCAACGGCAGCAAGGTAAAGGCCGCAAGGATGACACATACAAATGCTGTTCTCATGTCCCGCTCCCTTTTCTGGGGTTAGCGTTATCTGCGCTGTGCCCTATAATTGAAGCGCAGCAATACCCAGAAAACCAACCCAGAGAAGAATAACACGGAACCGCCCGATTCTCAAACGGCCATTGGGGTTTGGTCACACTCTGTCATGTCCGGCTGTCTATGGGGAGGTAGCACTTGAAACGAGAGCTCGGATTCGGATACAATGATTTTTTGAAATGCGCCGCGAGAGTTTACATGAGGCTATGATTTAAGGTGTCATTTTGAACAACATTCTGAGGGAGGCTAGCTCATGAGAAGGGGATCACTTGTTCTGTTGGCGTTGATTGTCATTGCTGGTGCCCTGTGTGCCTGCTCCGGAACACATCTTCAGAAAGCGCAGTTGTCGGGCGCTACGGCGAAGTCCGTGGAACGGGAGATTCACGTGGAGAGGCTGCTTGAGGGCAGCCAGGCGCAGAGGCTCGGCATCGCACCGGGAGATGTTATCGTTGAGTACGACGGCAAGAGGGTTGAGACGCCGGCTGAGCTGAGAGAGGCGATTGCTGCGGCATCCGAGCCGGAGATCAAGCTCGTCATTAGGCGTGGAGAGAAGCTGATAGACATGACGGTGCAGCCCGGCAAACTGGGTGTTTATCTGAAAGTGATAGCGCGAGTTCACAGAATGCCTGATGCGAAGGTCATCGAGGGTATCGAGCCGCTGTCCTGGGAAAGCGGTGAGCTGATCAGCTTCGTGGCATGTGTTCGGCGGGTCCTGGCCCATTATGGCGAGCAATATGACTACAAGTATCTGATGGGTATCTCAGGCACGGCTTTCAGGATACAGTTTTTCGACAACTGGTGCCCGAGCTCGCCGGACCCGGGCTGCGGCTTCGACTGTGCGGAGGTTCTGCTTCGCACGCTTGGCCGTGGAAGTGAAAACTATTTCATGAAGACGGCATTTCAGAATATGCCAAACGCTCTGGACGAGGCGCAGATGAGGCAGAAGACCATCGAGAGCATAGACAAGGGCTTGCCGGTCGTCGCCATCGATATCGTGAACGTGCCCGAATGGGGCGTCATAACCGGCTATCAGAACAACAAGCAGGACTTCTTCTGCCGCTCCTACTTCGACTACGGAATGACGGACTACAACATAGTAGAAAAGACCCCCTGGATTGCCATGACGATTGGCGAGAAGGGCGAGTCGCTCTCCGGCGAGGCTGCGGTGCGGCAGTCGTTGGCTGTCGCATACAAGGTGGGCACCACGGAGACGTTCGACGGATACTTCGCAGGTCCTGCGGCGCTTAAGGCATGGATAGCGGCGATTGAGAACGAGGCCTCGTTTGCGACTATCTCGGCCAAGACGCCGGCTGAGGACGACCGTTGTTCGACCAATGCTTGGATATACGAAACCTTTGAGGCGAACAGGGCGGTTGCGTCCGATTTTCTCAAGACCTATGCAGATGTGTTTGGCAAGATGCGCGACGCGACATTGCAGCTGGCGGGAATCTACGACAAGCAGGTTGAGCTCTTGAAGTCAGGCGAAGAGAATGTGGTCTTGCCCTTCGCGGGCGATATGAGGCCGTGGACACAGGAGCTTCGGAGCAAGGAGGCGGCCACGCTGAAGGAGGTTCTGACGCTCGAGAACGAGGCGATCGAGCTCATCGGCACCATCATGGAGGTCTGCGAGATTCCGCCATACGAGGACGAAGGCGGAAGGATGAAGGCGGAAGGATGAACGGGCGAGTGTAGGACGGCCTTCCCAGGCTGTCCGCTAGTCCTAGAGCAGGGCGTCCCTCAGGTCTTCGTGGGGCGACGGGATGACGACGCTCTTGACCAGCAGCCCTTGCTCGCTCGGGTGAGCAGAACCAGCCGCAACGGCCGCCTGAACGGCCGCGACCTCGCCCGTCAGGACGACGAATGACTTGCCCCCGATGCCGTTCGCAAGCCGAACCTCGATCAGCTCGACGTCAGCCGCCTTTGCGGCGAGGTCCGCAGCAACGATCGACGAGGCGGCCGAGAAAGTCTCGATGACGCCAACCGCGTTCACCACTTGGACGTCGGTCGCCGCCGCGATGGCCGGGATGACAGAGGGATGAATGTTGGGGATGATGAGATGGTCCACAACGTTCTCGCCGCCGCACTCGCGGCCGGCCTTAACTGACGCACGCACGGCATCGACGCTTCCATAGACCAGCACGATGTATTTGCCGGGGCAGATGGTCGATGCTCGCAAAAGGTCCACAAAAGCTGCCTTCAGCATCGCATCGCCGGTCTGGATGCCGATAGCGATGCTGTTGAGTTCGACCAGTCCGATACTTGTGGGTCGTTTGTGCAAAGGCTAGCTGCTCCTCGTTTGTAACATGAGTTCAAGCAATCGTCTCGTGGCGTCCTTTCGCGGCGCCGTTACGTGGCCAGAGAGGACGCCCATGGCCAGTCGCTCGGTGCCCGCAGTCCCAACGCAAGAGGGACAGCCAGTTGCACAGGGGCATCCGCAGACCACCTTGTGGCACATTGACAGCACGTCCTCGATACTATCCGCGACTCTCTCGGCGAAGCCCAGGCCGCCCTCGAACCTGTCGAAAACGAAGACCGACTGCGCCTCGAGATTGTCGCTGTCCAGCACGACCCCAATGTCGTGCCGGTCGCACATCGCGAGAAGAGGGGCAACAACGCCGATGAGGTTTTTGAGCCCCACCAGACCACCCAGGGCAGACAGACCCTCGAGCGAAAGCGCGTCCCTAGCCTCGTGTGAGATCATAACGTAGGCCGCCATTGTGTCAAGGACAACCGCGTCGAGCGCCAGCTCCTTTGTGCCGAGAATGGCGCCGGTCGAGAAGCGCCGCTTGGCGTAGCCTGCGGTCCTGGAGGTTACGTTGACGGAACACTGCCCGGCCCTGAAGCCCGCGAAATCACGCTGCTCTAGCATCTTCGTAATCCTGATTGAATGGCTCATTATCGGCGTGGTGTAGTACGAGACGTCCACCCTCTCAACTGTAACCGAAGCCCTATCGTAATCGAGGTGAGTTACGCGGAACGTCTCGCCATCGTGGATGTAAATCGCCTCGGGATGCGCGATGAACGGCACGCTCGCGGCGTCTATCTCACCGATGACGTCCCCTCGGTGCTGGCTATCCCAGACTTGTATGACAAGCTTGTCACCGGTAACGGTTCTCAGACTCACGTCGAGAAATGGTTGTTCATCGCTTGACCAATACCACATCTGGCCTATCTGCTTGAGGCGGCCCTCGTCCTGCAATATCTTAACAATCGCCAAGAAAAGCGGGCCGAAATAGGCCTCATCCTCGATGGTGAGAGGTCGCTCGACGGCGGCGCAGCTTATGTGCTGCGACAAGATATAGGGGTTGTCAGGGTCAATCACCGCCTTCTCTGGGCTTTTTTCAAAGATGTAGTCGGGATTGTTTGCAATGTATTGATCGACGGGATCCGGCCCCGCGACGAGCATCACGAGGCTTTCCGATTGCTGCCTTCCTGCTCGTCCCGCCTGCTGCCATGTGGCCGCAATTGTGCCCGGATAGCCGACCATCACGCACGCGTCCAGAGAGCCTATATCAATGCCAAGCTGGAGCGCTGTGGTGCTGATGACTGCCAGAATCTTCCGCTCGGCAAGGCTCTTTTCGATCTGGCGACGCTCCTGAGCGAGGTAGCCTCCACGATAGGGCTTGACGCGGCTCGCGAGTTCTTCCTTTCTCTCTATCAAGTCTTCCTTGATGTTCTTGCAGAGCACCTCCGCACCCATCCTGGTTCTCGTGAAGGCTATCGTCTGGATGTCTGAGCTGACCAGGCCCGCTATGAGCCGTCGAGCCTGACCCATCATGTCAGACCTTGAAACGCTGTCAGCTTCTTCTAGTGGCGGATTCCAGATTACGAAGTGTTTGGCGCTCTGAGGCGCTGCGTCGTCGTCAACCAGCGTCATCCTCCGTCCCGTTATGCGCTCGGCAAGCTCGACTGGATTGCCGATAGTGGCCGAGCAGCAGATGAACTGTGGCCTTGCCCTGACAGAATCGCAGACCCTCTTGAGGCGCCGCAAGACGTTGGCCACGTTTGAGCCGAATATCCCTCGGTATGTGTGTATTTCATCGAGCACGACGAAGCTGAGGTTGGCAAAGAGCTGCACCCACCTTGAGTGATGCGGCAATATGCCTACGTGGAGCATGTCTGGGTTTGTGATGAGGATGTTCGCGCGCTCGCGGACCTTCCTGCGCCAATAGCTGTTGGTGTCGCCATCATATACGCCGCTAAAGACCCGCTCGGCCAGCCCAGGCTGCAACCAAAGCCGCTTGAGAACAGCCTGCTGGTCGTTGGAAAGAGCCTTGGTGGGGAACATATAGATGGCCGTGCGACTCGGCTCCGCTAGCAGCGACTCTAAGACCGGAAGGTTGTAGCAGAGCGATTTGCCGCTCGCAGTCCGCGACACGACCACTATGTCTGCCCCGCTTCTTGCCAGACTAAGTGCCTTTACCTGGTGAGCATATAGTCGCTCGATCCCAATCGTCGAGAGCGCCGCGCGGAGCTCCTCCCCAAGGGGCGGCCTAACGTCGGCATAACGCGCCGCCCGCGGTGGGACCTCACGCATCTCCGCGACGCAGCGGCTCTCGTCCGGCGAGGCAAGTATTGTCTCGAGAAGAGACCTAATGCTCATCAGTGGCCGTCAAGTGAAAGTCTGGCGGGCGGACTGGGTCATGAGTTGCCAACCGCATCTCGGAGAGAACCCACGCATCGGCGCTCGACATCACCGGAGACGGACCAGCTGCTTCAGCATGTCTGCTATCAGCGATCTATACGGTATTTCGTTTTGCGCTAGCTTGCCCAGCAAGTCGCGGTTGTGTGCGAGCTTCGAGACGCCCTTGAAGACCAGCTCGGGACACTTGTAGGCGAACCTCCCGAACCAGAGCGCTCTCCTAAGCTCCGGTAATACTTCCTGCTTCAAGAGGCCAAAGTAGGCAGAATGCAGGTGGCGATATGACCTGCTGCGTTTCCTTGTGCTCAGGATAGCTGACGCGGCGAGCTGCCCGCTTCTGATTGCCCAGCTCAGACCCTCGCCGACAAAGGAGTCAATGAGCCCGGCCGCGTCGCCCGCGAGAATGCAGCCGCCATTTCCCAGCGCATGCTCTCCAGTCCAGAAGGGGACCACAGAGCCGCCACGGAAACGCACGTCGAATCCCCCAGAGAGCGCCTCATCCTCGGCCACGTAGGACAGAATCCTGCTCTTGGGGTCGCTCACGCGACATCTTGACGTTACAAGCCCCACCGAGAACCGCTTGCCCCGAGGGAATATCCATACGTATCCGTCCCTCACCACACCGAAATCGAACTTGATCACGTTCTCGGCGAGCGTGGCCGGCCCGTTCGGTTCCAGCTCGAACATCACCGTTACCCCGTGATGCTTAAGCCGTTTCAGGCCCAAACTCCGCCTGATCACGCTTCTCGCACCGTCGGCCCCGAGCACTGCCCGTGAGCGAAATGTCTCGCCGCCTCCGCACGTCAATTTGGCGTCCGAATCGGCAAAAGTGGCCTTCCTGACCTCGGCGTTATCAATGACGACGCAGCCGGCCTTGCGCGCCTCATGCACAATAATGGAGTCAAAACGCCGCCGGTCCACAATTGAGCCGAAGAGCGTAGTCGATTCCTTGCGCAGTCTCAGGCGGTGATGACCTAAGAGCTCCAGCGCCTCAACGTGGTTCAGAATCGCCGCGGAAACATCGAGGCCCAGGTGCCGCTGGGCACGCCTGCTGAGCCCCCCTGCGCAGAGCTTGAATCGTGGGATGCTCTCCTTCTCCAAAAGCGCAACTTCGACCCCACTGGCCGCAAGGTTCAGGGCACAAGTTGCCCCAGACGGGCCGCCGCCGACTACTAAGACCTCGAATTCATTCGCCAGTCCCACTAGGCCCCTATTGCCTGATGTTTCGCCTTGAGCTCGTCGAGGAACGACATGGGCACGTGCGCGGAGCCCATCTCTTGTGCCTTAACCGAGAGTCCGTGAAAGTCAGACCCGCCGCTCCTGGCGAGCTCATGGTCTGTGGCTATCCCTCCCATCATTGAGCACCTGAGAAGATGTTCCTCCAGGCTCAGCCCGTAGTCTGCGTCAAAACCGCACAGCACCTCAATCGCGCCCAGACCCGCTTTGCACAGCACCGGCAGGAGCTTTTTTAGGAGGGGCTCACGTATGAACACAGGATGCGCGAGCGACGCGATCCCGCCTGCTTCCTTGATAATGCCAATTGCCTCAAAGGGGCTCGGCTTGAGCATCGGGACATAGTAAGGCGTGCCGCGCCTCAGATAATTGTTGAAACCCTCGCTAACTGTAGCCACAACGCCATTCTCGGCAAGAACTCGCGCAATGTGTACCCGGCCCAATGTCCCGCCCTGGGCCACCTTTAGGACTTCGTCCATTGTGATCGGAAGGCCGCCCGCACCAAGCCGCCTCACCATCTCAGCGGCCCGAGCATAACGAGCCGAGCGCTTCGATCTGACGAAGTCCGCCAAGGCCTCGCTTTGAGGATCGATGAAGTAGCCTAGAATGTGAATCGATCTCTCCTGGAAGTAGGAGCCGATCTCTAGCCCGGGGACGACCTCAATGCCCAATTCGCTGCCCTCGCTGATTGCCTCGTCAAGGCCGGCGAGCGTGTCATGGTCGGCTATGGAGACGGCGGCGAGGCGCAGATGCTTTGCCATGCGAACCAGCTCTTTAGGGTGGTGGATGCCGTCGGAGGCCGTCGAGTGCAGGTGCAGGTCAATCTCAGGCAAGAACACCCTTGCTCTCTCCTCTTGCCCAGGAATGCGGAAGGAATATCTCTTGATAGCAGGCGATAGCATAGTCGTCAGTCATGCCCGCCAGGTAATCGCAGACCACCTGGTTTCGATTGTCGGGCCTCTGTCCGCAGGCAGGGACTGGGACCTTATCGGGGTGCTCAAGATAGTAGGCGTAAAGCTGTTTGAGGACGTATTTGGCCTTCTCAAACTCAGCAACCGACGCAGGATTGCTATAGACCTCGCGATGCAAGAACGCCCGAAACTCCTCGGTAGCGCGGCGGACCTCATCGCTCATGGCGACGAAGTCCATGTTGACGTCGCCGGTTGCAGTGATGACGTCTTTTACCATTGTGCCTATTCTGCCGGAATGGGTCGTTCCGAGAACGGACGTGATCTCGCCGGGTATCGAGCGTTGCGTGAGAATCCCCGCCCGGACAGCGTCGTCGATGTCGTGATTGACGTAGGCTATGATGTCTGAGATGCGGACAATCTGGCCTTCCAACGTGGATGGGAGGTCGCTGCGGTCGCTTGGCATGAGCTCCTTCATGCCCTTTGAATGCTTGGCAATGCCGTCCCGGACCTCGAACGTGAGGTTCAGCCCCCTGCCATCCTTCTCAAGGACATCAACGACACGAAGCGATTGCACCGGATGGCTGAAGCCGCCCGGATGCACCTCCTCCAGCGCAGCCTCGCCGGAATGACCAAACGGCGTGTGGCCGAGGTCGTGCCCCATCGCTATCGCCTCCACTAAGTCCTCGTTGAGCCGAAGTGCCCTAGCGATTGTCCGGGCTATCTGCCCAACTTCCAGCGTGTGCGTCAACCTCGTTCGATAGTGGTCATCCTGGGGCTTTAGGAAAACTTGCGTCTTGCGCTTGAGCCGCCGGAACGACTTGCTGTGGATGATACGGTCCCTGTCGCGCTGAAAGCAGGTTCTAATAGGGCATTCAGGCTCGTCTCGCTCCCTACCACGGCTCGCCGAACTGAGCACGGCCTTCTCGCACAGAAAGCCCCGCTCTCGCCCCTGGGTCTGTTCCCTAAACGTCGTCATAGCACCCATCTTTAATGCAGCAGCCGCCTCTTGCCTCCTATCCTGTAATATACCACGAACCACGAGCCAGTCACGTCCCCTTCGTCCGCCAGATTGTCCAGACCACGCAGATTGCCCGAACCGCTCAACTGAGACTTAGAGGCCGAAAGGCATCAGGTCTGGCCAGGCTACTCTCCTCGTCCCTTCATCGTTGACAGCGCCTCACGAATCACCGGCCGCCATCTGCGCAGCCGACGGCCAAGCTCAGCTCGCGACAGCTGGCCGATCGCTAGGGTCAGAATCTCCAGAGCTAGATGAGAAAGCGTGGTCAGCAAGACGGCTGCGCGGACAGTGATGTTTGCCGCAACGCGCTTGTGCTTGGAGTAGTAGCGCATCATGCTTATTCGCTTTGCGATGGCGGCGCCCAGAAGGTTTGATCTTGTGCTCGCCCCGACCTCGTGGATGGCCTGGGCCTCTGGAACAAACATGGTCCAGAAGCCCGCATCGTGCGCCCGCTTACAGAAGTCCTTTTCCTCGTAAAACAGGAAGAACCTCTCGTCCAGGCCGCCCAATATCTCCCAAACGCTGCGCCTCACCAGCATACACGCCCCAACGATAGTGTCCACGCGACGGCGCCTAAGATGCGGATCAAACTGGCCGAACCTGCTCGCTAGCAGGCTGCCGAACGCCCATCGAAACGGCCTCGACGTCAGGAGCGGTTTCAGTCTCAGTAGGAAGGCGAGCTCCTGAAACACGGTCGGGAAGCGAAACGCGGACGGCAAGAGCTCGCCATCGAGGCTCGCCAGTCTTGGTCCGACAATACCAATATGCTCATCTGAGTGAATTGCGGACTGAAGTTTACTGACCGCATCAGTTCTAAGCTGCGCGTCGGGATTGACGAGCATTATCAGGTCGGCGTCAGCTTCAGCTGTACCTTGATTGCAGGCTGCTGCGAAGCCGCGGTTTGTGTCGTTTAGGATCAACGTCAGGCTGGTCTTGGTCTTCCTGATCTGCTCGACCGTGTTGTCCCGGGACGCGTTGTCAATCACAACTATCTGCCGTCGGGATATTCCCTGCGAGGTGATCGAGCTGAGACAGCGCTCGATACTTTGCCCGGAGTTGAACGTTACGATCACGAACGCGACACTATCTCCCACGGGCTACCTGCTTCCGATGTTGGGGTTTAACTGAATGGACCCAGAGCAGAAAACAATGTCTCTTATTGAGCTGCATTTTAGCCTGTCAGAAGAGCTCGCACCTATTACAGCCTCGCTCGAACGCACAGCCAGAATATCCTCATATAGCCCTTCA